>CAURIB010000129.1:0-4943 GCA_963524795.1 uncultured Streptococcus sp. | reverse complement strand
GATTATATCAACGTTTCAAAGCACTCAAAAGTTTACCTTATGGGTGCTTTTTTCGGTACTACGGGCATGTCGTACATCTGAGGTGTAAGTCCTCCGTGGGCACCCGCTACCGGTGAACTCAATAGCGATTCCCAAGCCTGACTAACGTGAGGTAGCGGGGAGAGGAAGGGATAGTGAAATCGTGGCTCTACGAACAGGAACGTGATAGTAAGGCGTATATAGCGGATAAGGGGTCGCGAAACTCTAAAGTCCAAAAAGGTAGTCGTAACCTATATGCGTAAATCACGAGAGTAATTTAATTCGGACTAAGGTTTGTGTGAAAAAGATAAATCTTCCTAGAGTCTAAAGACTCTGCGTCAGATTTCCTATTTTCACTGTAACCTTTTAACGTCCTCATATCTTGTATAAACGAGGAAAGATGTACGACTTATCCCGTGAGGTCTCATGAGCGCTGAAAGCGTAGTAACAACGAATCATGAGAAGTCAGCCGAGCCCATAGTAGTGAGGAAACTTCTGTAATGGAAGTGGAGCGAAGGGGGAATACTCAAACAGTCTGGGAAGAGACAGTTTGATGTCTGTCGCTAGAAAGAGAAAACGACAGATTGAAAGTCAATATGACTAAAACCAAGATTGTGAGATCAAGTAAACTGAAGTATCTAGGTTTTGGGTTCTGGAAATCATCAGATGGTTGGAAAAGTCGCCCCCATCAAGATAGTATTCTTCAATATTAAGCTTAAATTGAAGAAACTAACACAGAGTAAATGGAGTATAGACTTAACAAGACGTATTGAGCAACTGAATTTGTCAATTCGAGGATGGATAAACTATTTCTCATTGGGAAATATGAAAAGTATAGTCACCAGCATAGATGATCGCCTACGAGTGATTGTCTGGAAGCAATGGAAGAAAAAATCTAGACGATTATGGGGATTGCTTAAGTTAGGAGTTCCTAAATGGATAGTAGATAAGGTATCTGGCTGGGGAGAACATTATCAATTAGTAGCTCAGAAGTCAGTTCTCAAACGAGCTATATCAAAACAAATCCTCATCAAACGAGGACTGGTTTCATGCTTGGATTACTACTTAGAACGAAATGATTTAAAAGTTAGTTGAACCGCCGTATGCCGAACGGCACGTACGGTGGTGTGAGAGGGGCTAGAGATTATCCCCTACTCTATCTATTCTTGAAAGAAGTGGAAAGAATTCATGTGATGATAATATGTCAGTCTATACTTGAAATAATGTAATCGTTAAAAAGTGTTAAGACGTTAAATAGTATAATTAGATTTCCGAATACGCATCACGTGGAGTGTGTTGCTCTGCTCGTAAAAGCCTAGAAACCTTGGAACGAAAGGTGTTAAGAAAAGCTTTTTAGGTAAGGCTTTTTCTTATGTGCTGATGAAGTATCAGAGTGAGAATACAAGTTGAGTATCTTGATGTGATAGCCTGATAGGATGTCAATCTATTGTAAGACAAGCAGATAGGGATTTGTATGATATCACTTTGTGCTTGCTTGCTAAAGAGTTTGATGAGAGTATTGAAGATATGTTTGCGAGGATTGGGATTAAAGGTTCTACAGGTTTCTATCGCTTGCCAAAAGCTCGTAATCTGGTGGCAGCACTACTGAGAGAAATTAATCTGAAATAGTGTTTTTACTTGACACCAGTATCGTTTCTAGTCTAATTTAATTAGAAGTAGTCGGAGAGTAATACCGACTCTAAAAAGAAAATACTCATCAGGAGATTCCGTGCCTTACTGGAAGTTTTAAAGGGTTGTCTGCAGGCAATCCTATTTTTTAGTGATAATAACAACTATGTATGAAATTTTATCAAATTGCTACTAATTATTTGAATATGCTCTGTGATGAAATTTATAAAATAGTACGTGCATAAATTATAGTAAAATGATATAATTAATTTATGGGAGAGTTAAGCTTTAGTAATCAATTTAGCAACACAGCCGTTTGGTATCACGGAACGACATCTACTCAGGTTACATCTTTAAAAGATGGAATAGATGTTTATCATAGTAAACGGAACTGTGATTTTGGTATAGGATTTTATGTGACATCTAAATTTGATCAGGCTGTTAAATGGGCTCAGCGAAAAACAAAAGATGAACTTCCTTTTAATCCAAACGTAAAGCCTGTTGTTTTAAGTTATCAGTTTCAAGATTCTAATGATGTTGAAACGAAGATTTTTGAAATTGATAAAGAATACTTTCAGTTTGTTTATAAAAATAGATTGAAGTTAGACGCTAAGGCTGGAATTAATTTTCATAATTTTTCAGCAGTATTTGGCCCAGTTCTTGATGGTCAAGTTACTCGTTTGAAAGTCACTTTAGATGACTATTTTATGGGAGTAAATTCCTTAGAAAAAACCGCTGATATTCTTTTGGGAAAATATCAGGGTGATACACAACTTTGTATATGTGATCAAAAAATTGCAAATAAACTAATCTTAGTTGAGGAGGACACGATATGATTTTGACAAATGAAAAACAAGCTCTTAGAGTTGAGGTAGAACAGTTTTTACGGAAGAATTATCGCATTACTCCTGATACTGTTTCTTCTGTCACAAATGTTGTATTGAAGAATTGGTTTGAAGAGTTGGATAATGGAGGCTCTCATTTGACTTCAGACCTTATCGCTGATAATATCGCGGATATTGCAAAACGTTACTCAGTACATTAATAAGTAATTTGAGTTAGGTTTATCACATCTAAATCTTTCTTTATATTCTCAAAAACGGTTCATTACCATATTAGGTAATGAACCGTTTTTTGTGTACGACGGGCATGTCGTGCATCTGAGGTGTAAGTCCTCCGTGGGCACCCACGAAAAACGTGGACTGGTTTCGTGTTTGGATTATTACCTTGAACGACATGCGTTAAAAGTTAGTTGAACCGCCGTATGCCGAACGGCACGTACGGTGGTGTGAGAGGGGCTAGAGATTATCCCCTACTCGATTTGTGATACTTCTTTCAAGGAATATTTGGTAGGATTGGAGTGAAAAAAGATTAACTAGGAAAGAAGGAAGTATATGGAAGCCATTTATCAACGTGATTCGGATCAAGATGGATTAACTGATGCTCAAGAATTGGCGCTAGGAACCAATCCTCTTAGCGCAGATTCTGATGGTGATGGACGTTCAGATTTAGTGGAAATAGAAGAAGGAACCAATCCCTTAGAAAAGGATTTTCAAGACATAGACCAAACAAGTATCACTGAATCGTCATCAGTATTTATGGAAATGAAACAAAAGATTTCAGATATGATGGAGAGTCACTACAAGGAATTTATACAGGCTCTGATTAGTATTGAAACAGGGATTGAAAACGAACAAGACCTAGAAGACTTATATACTTACTACATGAGAACAGATGCCGTTTCTCTTTTGTCTAGTGATTTAGAAACCAGTCCTCAAGAAGTTGAAATGGAGATAGAGTTGTAGGGGAATCAGATGATTCTCCTATTTTCGTATAGATGAAAGGAGCGAGTATGGAAGTAAAGGAAATATTAGCTATGTTTCGTGGAACAATTCCCAAAGATAGGGAGAAAATGGACCTATTTCTTCGTTATCAAGCGCAACATTTTGACGAGAAATGGCAGGACTTGGTAGAGAGTTTTTTGGCTGAAGAGGGCAAGATAGAAGAGATACCTCATGTCTATTCTTTTGAACAAGATATTGTTTCTTTTCTAGAGGCCAGTTCTGAAAATAATGACCAAGATTTAGAAAGTTACACAAGAAATTTTGGACAAGCGGGTCTAAGTAAATTATCTCAATTAAGTAATTTTGAGAAAAACTTGGTGCTAGAAGTCGCAACCTATAATCTTTCCACTCGATTTTACATCCAATCTGAAAAAGAGAAGCTAACACCATTAAGTGAGCTTGTATTTCATCAGAATCAGGATGTCAATTTAGTCAATGTCTATCGGGTTGCGAATAATCTATCTGACCGTATTAGTAGAGATATAGAGGAATTTCTTCTAATGGTTGACTCAAAAGAGCTTAAAAAAGAAGTTCTTGAGATTCATTTTGAAGAAAAAGAGGGAGATGTTCTAGCTTATTTGGGTGCAGAATTGATGGCTACTTTAGATACCGTGACGGATCTTGTCCATCATGAAGAAAACTACACACAACTCCCACTGACACAAAAGCTAAAGATTATTACTCATTTTGATGAAGTAAAGGCTATAAGAGAAAAGTCTAAGCAAGTAGAGGAAGCAGTCTTACCTTTAGATAATATTGACCAGGTAGAAGAAAATGTGGAAGTTCATTCCCTATCTAAAGTAGATAAAATTGTAGAAGAAGCTTTGAAGAAATATCCAATCGGTTCACAAGTAAGTTATAAAGGACAAGTATTTCAGTTGGTTTCTATTGAAAATGCACAGTTAAATGACTTAGTTCGCCTAGAGCTATTCAATGATTCCAACCAGTTATTTGAAGAAAATCCTATCTTATACTTGAACAGTTTGGAAGAGATTGAACAAGTATTGTCTCTTGTAGAACTTGAGAAAGAAGAATTAGAGATTGAGATTGAATCATCAAGTGAAGGTCAGGAAATAGATTTGTTTTCCTATCTGGAAGAAGATAAAGAAAAGGAAACAGAAACTCTAATTTCAGGTATAGAAGAGACGGCTATCCCTGTTCAAGATTTTGTTTTTCCAGATGATTTAGAGGACTTTTATCCTAAGACAAATCGAGAAAAAATTGAAACGAATATCGCCGCAATTGATCTTGTTAAAAGATTAGAAAAAGAGGGAAGACAAGCGAATCCAGAAGAACAAGAACTATTAGCCAAGTATGTTGGCTGGGGTGGCCTTGCCAATGAATTTTTCGATGAACTCAATCCAAAGTATGAAACAGAACGTTTAACTCTTAGGAGTTTAGTAAGTAAATCAGAATACTCGACCATGAAACAAAGTTCTCTCACAGCCTATT
>CAURIB010000128.1:0-5031 GCA_963524795.1 uncultured Streptococcus sp. | reverse complement strand
TTTGGTCATTTAGTGCAATTAGCTTTTCAAACTTGTCTTTTCTCTCTTGGTTGTAGGTTTCTTTCAAGTCTTGCAGTTCGGCCTTACGACTGGCATTTGTAAGAGCACGACCTCCCTTATCCTTAGAGATACTAACAACTTGGTCTAAAACTTCTAGATATTCCTCAAAAGTAGATTCATGGCTTAAAGAACCGATCTCGTTAAGAACTCGTTGGACAGATTCTAAATAAGCTGCTTTACCAAATTCCTTGGCATCATTATCCAAATGGTAACGGAAAAAGCTTTCTAAATCCCAGAGTTTTTCTTTTATATCCTCTGCAAGGGTTTCTTTAGCAACCGTAAAATCAGCCTTTTCAAAGCCTTTTAGAAAGGAATTTTCTAGCCAAGCCTGAGGATTGCTAGTGGATTGCAAAAAGTCATAAATCATATAGACCTGTTTACGCAGTCCCCGCACATCCTTGCTTCTTCCTGCAAAGTTCTTCACCAACTGACTAAATCGTTCCTGTTCTTTGCCTTGGTAGTGACTTTCAAAAATTTGACGAAAGACCTCATTTTTTAAGAGAAGCTGCTCACTTTCATTCTGAAGAATGCGAAAATTTGGAGACAGATCAAGGAGATAACCATGCTTGGTCAGGAATTTTTGGGTAAAAGAGTCCATGGTCCCAATCGCAGCATTGGGTAAATCAGATAATTGTCTACCAAGGTGTTTTTTTAGTTCCAAATCTTGTGTCTCTTGGATTTGTTGGCTGATTTTCTTTTCCAAGCGTTCTTTTAACTCGGTAGCTGCCTTAACCGTAAAGGTTGAGATAAAGAGTTGGCGAATCTCAACACCACGCGCTAGTTGGTCAAGGATTCGTTCAGCCATGACAAAGGTTTTCCCTGAACCAGCAGAAGCTGAGACTAGAATATTTTGACCAGAGCTATAAATAGCTTGAATTTGCTCAGCAGTTTTCTTTGGTTTCTTGTCAGATTTAGCTTCTGCTACTTGCAAGGCTGCAATCTCTTCTTGAGATAAAAATTTCATCGCTCCAACTCCTCTCTGATTTTATTAAACCAAGCTTCCTTGGCATTGCTCTTGGCAACTTTCTCTAAAAATCTCGCCTGACCTAAATGATAATTGGCTTCAAAACCTGTAATAGCTTGATATTGTTGAACATAGGGTGCAATGCTTCTACCGTTTTCTGTATAAGGGTTGATCGCAAATTCACCAGATAAAATCTTCTCTGCCGCTTTTTTGTAGAGAAGGGCATTATAGTCTAACAATAACTGGAATTCCTCATCAGACAACTGATAGGTTTTGTTTTTATTGTAAAGTTCCCCAAGGTTCTTTATCTCTTTTTCGAGAAATAGCCCTTGGTATTTCATAGTCTTATTGGTTTCTGCTACTGCTTTAGAAAGAGTTTTTGCAGTTTGTAATGACTGAATCGGTTCAGCCATCTCTAAATACATGGCACCAAAGAAGTCTTTATTCCCTTCTTGCTTGAGGGCGGCAAGATAAGTCGGCAATTGCGAATTAAGACCGTTATAAAAGAGAGGGAAGTTAAACTGAGTTAGAGAAGATTTGTAATCGACAACACCAATCGCATCACTTGTCTTTAAGCGGTCGATACGGTCGACTTTACCACGGACATAGACATTTCTGCCGTTATCTAACTGAACAAAAGCTTGTTCCTTACCACCAAAGACTGCTTCTTCCTGAATTGTTTCAATTTCAGAATTGTGACGAAGAATGTGTCCAGTTGCACGCGCAACGTCTAAAAGAACTTCCTTGGTTAATTGGGCTTCCAAACTTTCTTGATAAATGGCTTGAAACTCACGTTCTTGACTGGTTTCAAAGATTGCTTGTTCTAAACGACGATCAAAGGATTCATTAGGCGAAAGTTTCATTGCTCGTTCAAAAATACGATGCAAGAAATTCCCGTGACTTCGTGCATCAGGACGGAGACGCAATTCTTCCTGCAAGCCTAAGACATAACGAAGATAATAACTATATTCATTTCGATAAAACTCCGTTAATCCAGAAGTTGATAGATAAAAATCCTGATCTTTCGGATACAAGGCTTCCAAAGTTTCAGTATTAAGAGTTTTACTTTTCGGACTTGTCGGTAGGACAGGATTTTCCAAACCTTTGTCTTCCAACTTTTTCCCCATCACACGAGCTAGAACCTTAATAAAGGTTAAGTCCTGCTCACTTGTCTCCAACTCACCTTGCTGGTGATAAGCAACCAGACTAGACAAAAGACTGTGATAAGAACCAATGTCATCTTTCGATAGATTTTTTCGGTCAATTCTCTTTTCAATCTTGCTATAACCAAAGTCCTGCAATTCTTTCAGATATACCGACTCTTTACTCTCGTTTTCATTGAGTAAACTTGGTGCTGATAAGACTAATTGCTTCCTAGCAGAGTTGACCAAAGAAAGCATGGTATAGCGGTTCTTCTTAAGGTTTTCTTGACTTGCAATCAGTAATTGAGAACCTTCTTGAGTCATTTGATTCAAGGATTCTCTTTCTTCATCGCTCAACAAACTGGTGTTTTGAGCAATTTTGGGCAAATGATCTTGAGTTAAACCAATTGCATAGATGTAATCAGAAGTCAAGGGTGCAATCAAATCATAACTCTGCACCAGGACAGTATCTACTGTTGCTGGGATTGTACGATAATTAGACAAGCTCATGCCTGAATGAAGAAGAGCCAAAAAATCATCCAAAGTGACCTGAGAACCTTCAAATACGGTAGCAAATTGCTCCATTACGTGGCAAAATGCTTTCCAGACCTCCTCTTGTCTTTCTTGCTCTGCTGCTTCCATCGTTGCAGATAAGGTTTGTAACTGCTTGGTCAAATGAGCATCTTTCAAAAAGTTGTTCCATTTTGAAAGAAGATTCTCAGCTTTTTGCTTACGACTAGATAATAAACTTTCTAGTGGATTTAGAACACGGACACGAAGCTTATTTAATTTTTCTAAATCAAATTTCCCATGATGATTTTTTGTAAATTCTTGTTTAAAGTTAGAAAGTCCATCAATACCTAAATAGCGGATATATTGTTCAAAGCTATCGATTTCTTCTTGAGCAAGGTCGGTATATAAGCCAGTTCGTAAGAGATTAATCAAATCTTCTTGACGGAAATTGTATTGTTTGAGACGTCCGATGGATTCTACAAATTGCGTCAAAGGATGATGAGCCATAGACTCACTCTTTCCTAAATAAAAGGGAATCTGATACTGATTAAATATTGTCTGCAAGGACAGTTTATAAGACTCTACATCTCCTAGCAGGATTCGAAAATTCTTATAACTAAGTTCTGAATCTTGATGCAATTTCTGGCGAATACTACGAGCAACTAACTCCAACTCTTCTTTTTGTGTTAGACAAGACCAGATTTGCAAGTCCTTTCTATCTTCGTCATTCACGTCTAAATTAATTTCGGAATAATCATAAGCACTTTCGAGTAATTTTGAAGCTTTGGCAAAGGCATCAAGTTTCTCATGGTCTTGACAAGCATTTTCTGCTTTGGTCTGGTATTTAAAGGCTAAATGATGCAAAAACTCAACACTGGCTTGATAGAGATTTCCTTCAGTAAATGAACTTGTATAAGCTTTTTTAGTCGCATACACACCAATGATAATCTCAACACCCTTACGGTGCAATAAATCTACTAGGTGTTCTTCTTCTGAAGAGAAACGAGTAAAACCATCAATAACTAAGGCAATCTGGCTAAAATCACTACTTACTTTGTTTTCTTCGATAGCATTGATCAGATATGATAATTGACTCCCTTGCGAAACTTGACCTTGATTGAGATAAGCTGTTACCTTTTCAAAAATCAAGAGTAAATCAGAACGTTTATCAGCGTCTGTCAAACTTTCCAAGTCCAAAAAACTCATATTTGCAGTTGAAATTTCATGATAAATCTCAATCAGTTGCTGGATGAATTGCGGATCTTGTTTAATAGCACCGTAAACACGGAAATCCTTAGCGTCTATCTCAGACAGACACTTATAGAAAGCCATACCCAGACCAATATCATCGAGACTAGATTTCTCAGGAATATCATTTAAAACCAGATAACGAGCCATTTGAGCAAAGCGCGTGACTGTGATCGCAAAAGAAGCCTGCTGACTCAAGCACTCCAGCACGGCACGTTCCTTTTCAAAAGAAAGAGAGTTCGGGGCGATATAAAAGACTCGTTTTCCTTGGTCAACTAGTCTTTGAGCCTCCTTGGTTAGGATTTCTATCAAAGAAGTCCGAATATCTGTATAAAGTAGTTTCATCTCTGCCTCGTTTGATTTTGTCATTACCTTTTATTATATCATTTTTTAAGTAAAAACAGATTGATATAAAGCCCTAATTTTAACCTGTCCCATATCAAAAAAGTCGGAATAAAATCCGACCTTTTATAGTTATTAACTACCAGAAAACAAGAGTACCCATAATTCCCAAAATGCAGTAATGTTGATCATGATATGAAGTAAAATAGGGTAATAGAGAGAATGAGTTTTTCGGTAGAGGAATGCTACAATCGCTCCTCCGCTTGCATAGGTGAAAAAGGCAAGTGGTGTTATACCATCAGAAACATGCACATAGCCAAAGACACAGGCTGATAGTAAAACATCTCCATACCAAGGTGAATCTTTCAAAAATGTATTCATCAGAACTCCTCGATAAACCAATTCTTCTGTAATTGGTCCTAGCAGACAAGTAATAAGCAATAAATATAGTAACTCTTGTCGCCCTGTCATCTCAACTAATTCATTTAAAGCCATTTGATTGGACGTTGCTGGGGTTAAAAAGGAAAACACAATACCTGAAAGATGATTGACTCCATAAGCAAGAAGCAAATAAACTGGATATCTCCATTTCCACTTCAACTCAAGAATTTTCCTACCTTCGAATACTAGTAAATAAAGAATAGCTATAAAAGTAACGATGAGCTCTAAAAAAGCAAGAATTTGAAAAAATTCTCTACTAGCAGGTACAAGCCTACCTGCAAAATGATTAAAAATCCACCAAAACCATGTCTTTCTATAAAT
>CAURIB010000127.1:0-5075 GCA_963524795.1 uncultured Streptococcus sp. | reverse complement strand
GCCGTCAAAACCAACATTTGAAGGTGGAGTCAATGGCCCAGGTACAGTAGCTGAAGCTTTACCAGAGTATAAACCAGAATTTAGCAGTCAAAGTGGCGTGCCAGAAGTCCATGACAAACCAGACTATACAGGCGGAGTATCCGGCGAACCCTTGGTTGAACCGTCTAAACCAGCATTTGAAGGTGGTGTTAATGGTCCAGGAGCAGTAGCTGAAGTCTTACCAGATTATGAAGGTGGTGCAGTTCCCGTTGATACTTTGAAACAGGAACACCCAGAGTTTACAGGTGGTGTATCCGGCGAATCCTTAGTTGAGCCAACAAAACCATCGTTTGAAGGTGGAGTTAAGGGCCAAGGTACAGTAACTGAAGCTTTGCCTGAGTATAAACAAGAATTTAGCAGTCAAAGTGGCATCCCAGAAATCCATGACAAATCAGACTTTACAGGTGGTGTATCCGGCGAATCCTTAGTTGAGCCAACAAAACCAGCATTTGAAGGTGGAGTCAATGGCCCAGGTACAGTAGCTGAAGCCTTACCAGATTATACCCCAGAATTTAGCAGTCAAAGTGGCATCCCAGAAGTCCATGACAAAGAAGACTTTACAGGTGGCGTATCCGGCGAATCCTTGGTTGAGCCAACGAAACCAACATTTGAAGGTGGAGTCAATGGCCCAGGTGCAGTAGCCGAAAGCTTACCAGAGTATACCCCAGAGTTTAGCAGTCAAAGTGGCATCCCAGAAGTCCACGCCAAACCAGACTTTACAGGTGGCGTATCCGGCGACTCCTTGGTTGAACCGGTTAAGCCGGCATTTGAAGGTGGAGTCAATGGCCAAGGAGCAGTAGCTGAAGCCTTACCAGAGTACACACCAGAATCGAGTAGTCAAAGTGGCGTGCCAGAAGTCCACGCCAAACCAGACTTTACAGGCGGAGTATCCGGCGAATCCTTGGTTGAGCCGTCAAAACCAACATTTGAAGGTGGAGTCAATGGCCCAGGTACAGTAGCTGAATCCTTACCAGAGTATACCCCAGAATTGAGTAGTCAAAGTGGCGTCCCAGAAGTCCATGACAAATCAGACTTTACAGGTGGAGTATCTGGCGACTCCTTGGTTGAACCGGTTAAGCCGGCATTTGAAGGTGGTGTTAATGGTCCAGGAGCAGTAGCTGAATCCTTGCCAGAGTATACCCCAGAATTGAGTAGTCAAAGTGGTGTGCCAGAAGTCCACGCCAAACCAGACTTCACAGGCGGTGTATCAGGCGACTCCTTGGTTGAGCCATCTAGACCAACATTTGAAGGTGGAGTTAATGGCCAAGGTACAGTATCCGAATCCTTGCCAGATTATGAAGGTGGTGCAATTCCAGTTGATACTCTGAAACAGGAAATCCCTAGCTATAGTGGTGGTGTGAATGCTACTGAAGCGCTGATTCAGGATACAAATCCGGCTTTACATATTGAAGTCCGAAAAGAGTTGATTCCTAAACAAACTAGGGAAAAGATTGATCCAGACATGCTTGTCGGTGAAACAAGAATCGAGCAAGTCGGTCAAGATGGTGAGAAAGAGATTGTTACCAGCTATGAGGAAAAAGATGGGAAACGTATCTCAGAACTCAAAGAAACAACACGGATTTTAACAGAAGCTAAAGATCAGATTATCGTCCGTGGTAGTAAGAAAAAGGTAGAGATAAAACCTGTACCAGTTCTAACTCTTTCTACTATTACTGGAAATTCGATGGGCCGTTCAGCTCGCTTAAGCTATAACTTGGACAAGGCAGATGGCGTTACCGTTTCAAAAATCAGTGCCACTATCAAAGCCAAGGGGCTAGAGGAACAGACTCTTGACTTGACGAGTGATCAACTGGAAGCAACAGTTGATAATCTAAAACTCTACACGGACTACACTATTTCTACAAAGATGGTATACAATCGTGGTAAGGGTGAGGAGAGCACTCTGCTCGAGGACCAAAATCTCCGTCTAGAGCTTAAAAAGCTAGAAATAAAAGATATCAAGGAAACAAGCCTTATCAAGGTTGAAAATGGCAGAGAGACTGAGATTCAACAATTGGCGGAAGCACCAAGGAATTTGGAAAACTACTATCTCAAGGTCAGCTCTAAAGATCATAAGACCAGCCGTTTAGCCATCAAGTCTATTCAAACTGAGAGAATAAACGGAAAAGAGTACTACAAGGTAACTGCTGAGGCAACTGACTTGATTCAACGAAATGCTCAGAAAACCTTTGAGGGAGGCTATAGCTACTACCTGGCTAAGTCAAGAACTGAATCTTCTGCTATCTCTGGTGTAAAGGAATACGCTTATCAGGATATTCAAGATTATGATAGTCGCCATGATCAAGCCTATCGCAACCTTGAAAAATTGCAACCGTTCTACAATAAAGAATGGATCGTTAATCAAGGCAACAAGCTGGATCTTGATCACAATCTAGCCAAGAAAGAGGTAGTCTCTGTTATTGCTATGAAGGGACAAGATTTTGTGACGGACCTGTCAGTGGCAGACCATATCATGGTTCATTATGCAGACAAGACCAAGGAGGTATTTGCAATCACCTCGCAAAATTCTGGCTTGACTGCTGTTAAGGAATACAAGATTGCTGACATGGATGTGCTGTATACTCCAGATATGCTGGTTAAGGATCATTCTGCCTTAGCCAAGGAGCTAACTTCTATCCTGAAAACAGTGGACTTACAGTCTGAGGGAGTTTATCGAATCCTAGATGATCAAACCACTAGCCTTGATAAGAAGGTTGAGGCTGTGAAGAATTGGTATCTAGAAGAAAGCCTTGCAGAAGTCAAAGCGCAGCTGGGAAGCCTGGTTGATAAGTTACTTACAAATCTAGACTACCAGTGGAATGATTCGCCTGCTAGAACTGCTGCCTTGAAGAAAAAAGTTCAGGACAATCAATCAGCTATCATGCTGGGACTTGCTTATCTTAATCGCTATTACGGTATCCGATTTGCGGATTACAATCTGAAAGAACTCATGCTCTTTAAACCAGATTTTTATGGGCAAAATGTGGATGTCTTGGATCGATTGATTGAACTTGGTTCAAGAGAGAACAACCTAAAAGGCAACCAGACTCATGAAACCTTTGCCAGAGTCCTAGCCAAAGATACAAAATCTGAAGATTTACATGCCTTCTTAGACTACAACAGACAGTTATTGACGACTGACAAGGATATGAATGACTGGTTTGTGAATGCCACCAAGGGCCATGTGTACATAGACGAGCGAGCTTCGAAGAATCAAGAAATTGCAAATCGGAAGCATCGGGCTTATGACAATCTTAATAACTGGTTGCATCGCAATATGATTCTGCCTTTGTTGAATGTCAAGAAGGCACAGATGTTCGTAATTTCCAACTACAATACCATTACTTTCGGATCAGCTGATAAATCCGGCAAAACCATAGACCAGATGAAAGCTGACATTGATCTAGTAGCGGACCGTCAGTTGACTTACTTGGACTTCTGGTATCGACTTGCTACTGATGAAGTTAAAGACCGTATGGTTAAGAGTGACTTTAATGTAGCTACACCAGTTTGGGAAGGCTATCGCGTTGATGGACGTGGCTGGGTTGAGCGTTATGGACATACTAGTGGTATGGAAGACTACGCGCCAATTCGTGAAGTATTTGGACCAGCAGGTCGTTACTATAAGGACAATAAGCTAGGAGCTTATGCCTCTATCTATCCAAAGATAAATGCCAGAGATGCTGTTCACTTTGTGGAAATAGATATGATGAGTGAGTATGGTTTGTCTGTCTACACCCATGAGACAACTCACGTCAACGATCGCATTGTCTATCTGGGTGGCTACAAACATCGTGAAGGAACCTATGTAGAAGCCTATGCTCAGGGCATGCTCCAGTCGCCAGCTGAGGAAGGTCATCAAGGTGAGTACGGGGCCCTCGGTCTCAACATGGCTTACATGCGACCAAATGATGGGGACCAATGGTACAATCCAGATCCAACCAAGTTGCAAACACGCCAGCAGATTGACCACTACATGAAAGGTTATAATGAGGCCTTGATGCTTCTAGATTATCTGGAAGGAGAACGAGTTCTTGCTAAGAATGATCTTGCATTGAAGAAGGCTTGGTTCAGCAAGATGACCAAGCAAATGCGCTATCAGGACCAGGATAATAAACTCCTTGCTCCTAACCAGTGGGACTATGTCCGTCCATTGACAGATGAAGAAGCCAAGACTCAGCTAAATTCTGTGGACGACTTAATCAAACATAACATCATCACCAATAGGCATTATCAGGGAACTTACCGACCAGAAGAACTCAAGACAGCTTATGTCAATGTCAAGATGGTGGATGCTATCTATGGTGGAAATACCAGTCAGGGAGCTCCAGGAGCCATTTCCTTCAAGCATAATGCCTTCCGTATGTGGGGTTATTATGGCTACGAAAATGGTTTCCTAGGTTATGCTTCTAATAAGTACAAGGATGAGGCGTTAAGCGAGGGGCATGACACCCTTGGGGATGATTTCATTATCCAGAAGGTTTCGAAAGGCAAGTTCCAGAACTTGGAAGAATGGAAGAAGGCTTGGTTTGATGACATTATTGCCAAGGCTAAACGAGGAATCCATGGTTTTGAAATTGATGGTCAACAAATTGATTCTTACGAGAAATTGCAAGATTTGTTTGACCAAGCAGTAGAAACGGATTACCGAAACTTTAAGTATGGAGGCTCAGTTGCCAACTATACAGTAGCTCTGAAGAAAAAAGTCTTCCAGAAACTATTGCAGGTCACAGATGCCTTTTCATCCGAACTCTTTCCCAAAGGATAGATAAAAGAGAGTGTGTTCAGATTTCCTAAGGAAGTGACATCTACTTTAGTATTCTCAAAGAATAAAATTGCCAGATCTCCTGTTTGGGGTCTGGCTTTTATGGTATACTTAGAACATGCATAGAAAAACAGTGATTGATTTCAGGGCTTTGGGGGAGAGATACACCTTTACCCAGCCTATTAAAGAGTTAAAAACCAGAGATTTAGCAGAAGTAGCAGACTTGCTAGCTCAAGTAGAAAGCTACCAAGAGCAGGGCTATTATGTAGTT
>CAURIB010000126.1:0-5139 GCA_963524795.1 uncultured Streptococcus sp. | reverse complement strand
AAAGAAGGGCCCTAGTTTCCATCTTGTCTCTTTTTAGCTCTCTGATGTTACGGAAGTCGTGAATACTGACTAGTGAGGGTGAAAAAAGACAATCTCTTTGTGAATTCAAATGGAGATTTTCGTAAAGTAATTTATATAATAAACAACATCTCAAAGATAAAGAAAAAAGCCCACTGTTGTAGGCTTTTTGTAAGATATATCTTAAAATTAAAGCATCTTGTTGTAGAATTCAACGACAAGGGCTTCGTTGATTTCTGGGTTGATTTCATCACGTTCTGGCAAACGAGTCAATGAACCTTCCAATTTTTCTGCGTCGAATGATACGAATGCTGGACGTCCAAGAGTAGCTTCTACTGCTTCAAGGATTGCTGGAACTTTCAATGATTTTTCACGAACTGAGATCACTTGACCTGGAGTTACACGGTATGATGGGATATCAACGCGTTTTCCGTCAACAAGAATGTGACCGTGGTTTACGAATTGACGTGCTTGACGACGTGTAGTTGCAAGACCAAGACGGTAAACAACGTTATCCAATCGACGTTCCAAAAGAAGCATGAAGTTGAAACCAAGGATTCCTTCTTTGATCTTAGTAGCTTGTACGAACAAGTTACGGAATTGTTTTTCACCTACACCGTAAGTGAAACGAAGTTTTTGTTTTTCAGCCAATTGCAAACCGTATTCTGACAATTTAGAACGGTTGTTTGGTCCGTGTTGTCCTGGTACGTAGTTACGACGTGCCAATTCTTTACCTGTACCTGTAAGTGAAAGGCCAAGGCGACGAGCTTGTTTCCAAGATGGTCCTGTATAACGTGACATGTGTATGTCCTCCTGATATAAATAATATTTCGGTGGAAATAGTCACTTAGAAAGCCCTGATTCGTGCAGATGCCCTTCGCCTAAACAGCCAAGGTTACTTATCAGAAGACATCTGTTGACGAGCTTCATGCTTTCCTGCTGATATTTCACACAAAGGATATTGTACCATGAATGGTTAGATTTGTAAAGGGGTTTTAAGCTTTATTTTCATTGCCAGAGAGATTGAGAAGGAGGGTAAAGGTGCTTCCTAGTCCGTACTGGCTACTGACTGTAATTTCCCCACCCAATTGATGGGCCAATTCACGCGCAATCACAAGTCCTAAGCCATGACCACCTGTTTTCATGTTACGCGAAGTTTCGACACGATAAAGGCGTTTGAAAATATTCTCCAAATCCTCTGGGGCAATGCCCTGTCCCTCATCCGTCACATTGATTGAAAGCTGGCTACTCTCCAGCTTAGCCACCACTTCCAGCTTGGTTCCTGGTGCAGAGTATTTAAAAGCGTTATTGACCAGATTCACCAAGATACGAGAAAGTTTGGCATAATCTCCCTCAATCCGGGCAGACTCTGGAATTACCTGCAAATGGACATCTCGCTCCTCCTGCTCAATCAAGAACTGAAATTCACTCATGCACTCAATCAAGAGCTGGTCCAGAAAAATGCTGTCCTTGCTGGCAGTTTCGACCTGATTTCTAGCTGTGTTTAGGGTCAAAAAATTCAACTCCTCAACCAGTTTATTGAGTCTTTCAGTCTGGCGTCCAATGGTTGCTAGATAATGGGCCTGTTCTCCTTCCTTGATAACCCCATCCAAAATCCCTTCTACCGTCGCTTGGATCGAAGTGATGGGGGTCTTGATATCATGCGACAGCTGGGCAATCATCAAGCCCTTTTCTCGTTCGCTTTCTTCCAAGGAATCAAAGGTCTCCTGCAAATCATGGGACATTTCATTGAAAGCTTGCCCTAATTGCTGAAATTCTACAGGGCCTTGAACCTCCAGATTTGATGAAAAGTCCTTGTCTGCTACTCGCTTAGCATGTTCCTTAAGTTTGCCCAACGAAGTAAAGACTGGCGACAGGAGAAAGAGACTAATCCCAGCACCGACAAAACTAGCTATGAGAGTCATCCCCACCAGGAAATAAATTTCTCTTTCGTCAATTAGCATTCGCTGGATGGCCCAAAAGACAACGATAATCGTTAGAAGTGTTGAAATGACATACCCCACTAAAATATAACTTTTTAGTTTCATTGACTACCTCGTGCTTTCTCAATTTTGTAGCCCAAGCCCCAGACGGTTTTGATGGTCGGTGTTTCTGCACTAGAATGTTTAGCCAACTCCTGTCGAAGAGCATGAATATGAACATTCAAGGTATTAGTATCATCTACATAGTCTTCTTGCCAGACTTTTTCATAGAGGTCTGTCTTAGAAAAAACTCGCTCTGGATTGCTGGCTAGAAGCCATAGAAGTTCGAAGGATTTGACTGTCAAATCAAGCGCCACATCTCCGACTTGGACCTCATGGCTACCGTGATTCATCCGTAAATCCCCGAGACTGACAACCTCTATCTCACCCCCACGATGAAGGCGACGCAAGATATTGTGGACACGTAAAACAAGCTCACGAGGACTAAATGGCTTGGCAATAAAGTCATCTGCCCCCAGGCTTAGGCCATAAATCTTGTCCTGCTCGCTTGTCTTAGCCGTAATAAATAGAAAAGGCTGATCTGGAGATTGATACTGAACCTCACTAATCAAATCATAACCATCCATCCGAGGCATCATGATATCTGTAATAATCAAATCAATCGGTTTTCGCTTGAAGATTTCCAAGGCCTCTACTCCATCATGAGCCACCAAAACCTGATACCCTGCCTGAACCAGATAGCGTTGATGAATATCTGTGATTTCTACCTCGTCGTCAACGAGTAAAATGGTCTTTCCCATCTGTCTCTCCTTTGAAAAAAACAGTGCTATACCACAATAGTATAACACTATTTTAATCGCTTTACGAACATTCTAATCGATATCTGAATTTTTCAAATCCTAGATAGAAAGTCTGTAGCTAGACTAGTCATTTTCCTCTTTTTTTGCTTTCAAACCGAGGCCACCTAACAGTCCAGCCAAAGCAAGTCCAAAGAATCCAATAGTAGCCATTGAGGTTTGGGCCTCACCAGTATATGGAAGCATATCTTTTCGTTCTTTCATGTGAGTAGCCATCATTGGACTTGATACCTTGTTAGTAGATGCCATCTTGCCTTCATCAGGCATTTTGCTTGAGGCTGCTGGAGCTTGATCTTGTTTCATGCTTGGTGTTGCCATAGGCTGGCTAGCATTCATGGTTTTGTCCTGCTCTTTGTTAGGCATCATCTTATCCTGACTAGTAGCTGGCATTTTGGATTTCATCTCATTGAGGGACTTATACCCATTCAAGTTTACGGTCAAATCTTTAGTCGCTACAAGGTTGCTCAAATCGGCCTTGCCATCTTTTGCACCGTACACTTTAATAGTAGCTTTATAACTTTGAGTACCATTTTGTTTCAAGAAGTCAAGAAGCTCTTTGTCAGATTTTCCTTGGGTGCCTGCTAAATCCACTTCATAGAAGTAAAGGCCTTTGCCCAATTTTTCTACTGGTGGAAGAGCAGGATTTTTAGCTGATCCGTTGTCTGACCATGGGGCCTTGTCAGAAGCTTTCAAGATAAGGCGAGTCAACATGCCGTCACCAGCGAAGAACTCGTATGGAATAACTTGGTTGACACCAGCTGTGAATGGGCCAGGGAAATTGGCTTTGTCCAAGTAAGTAGCTGGGACATCCACTGTGTTTTTTGTGTTGTCAGCCACGCCTTTTTGCACTTCAGCTGGGGTAGTCAAGCCATTCAAGTTCACTGTCAAATTCTTAGTCGCTACGAGATTGCTCAAATCAGGTTTGCCATCTTTAGCACCATAGACTTTAACAGTAGCCAGATATGTATGAGTTCCGTTAGCTCGAAGTTGCTCCAGCAAGGCCTGACCATCTTTGCCAACCGTATTGCCATTCAAATCCACTTCGTAGAAATATTGGCCTTTAGCCAAGCCTTCAAGTGGCAATAGAGCAGGATTTTTAGCCATTCCATTGTCTGACCAAGGGGCCTTGTCAGAGGCTTTCAAGATAAGGCGAGTCAACATGCCGTCTCCAGCGAAGAATTCATATGGAATGACTTGGTTGACACCGGCTGTGAATGGACCTGGGAAGTTGGCTTTGTCCAGGTAAGTTGCTGGAACGTCTACCGTATCTTTAGTATTATCGGCTACACCTTTTTGTACTTCAGCTGGAGTGGTCAAGCCATTCAAGTTTACTGTCAAATCTTTAGTCGCTACAAGGTTGCTCAAATCGGCCTTGCCATCTTTCGCACCGTACACTTTAATAGTAGCTTTATAACTTTGAGTACCATTTTGTTTCAAGAAGTCAAGAAGCTCTTTGTCAGATTTTCCTTGGGTGCCTGCTAAATCCACTTCATAGAAGTAAAGGCCTTTGCCCAATTTTTCTACTGGTGGAAGAGCAGGATTTTTAGCTGATCCGTTGTCTGACCATGGGGCCTTGTCAGAAGCTTTCAAGATAAGGCGAGTCAACATGCCGTCACCAGCGAAGAACTCGTATGGAATAACTTGGTTGACACCAGCTGTGAATGGGCCAGGGAAATTGGCTTTGTCCAAGTAAGTAGCTGGGACATCCACTGTGTTTTTTGTGTTGTCAGCCACGCCTTTTTGCACTTCAGCTGGGGTAGTCAAGCCATTCAAGTTCACTGTCAAATTCTTAGTCGCTACGAGATTGCTCAAATCAGGTTTGCCATCTTTAGCACCATAGACTTTAACAGTAGCCAGATATGTATGAGTTCCGTTAGCTCGAAGTTGCTCCAGCAAGGCCTGACCATCTTTGCCAACCGTATTGCCATTCAAATCCACTTCGTAGAAATATTGGCCTTTAGCCAAGCCTTCAAGTGGCAATAGAGCAGGATTTTTAGCCATTCCATTGTCTGACCAAGGGGCCTTGTCAGAGGCTTTCAAGATAAGGCGAGTCAACATGCCGTCTCCAGCGAAGAATTCATATGGAATGACTTGGTTGACACCGGCTGTGAATGGACCTGGGAAGTTGGCTTTGTCCAGGTAAGTTGCTGGAACGTCTACCGTATCTTTAGTATTATCGGCTACACCTTTTTGTACTTCAGCTGGAGTGGTCAAGCCATTCAAGTTTACTGTCAAATCTTTAGTCGCTACAAGGTTGCTCAAATCGGCCTTGCCATCTTTCGCACCGTACACTTTAATAGTAGCTTTATAACTTTGAGTAC
>CAURIB010000125.1:0-5151 GCA_963524795.1 uncultured Streptococcus sp. | reverse complement strand
GAAAGAGGACTAAATGAACGAAAAAGAATTACTAGAACTAGTCGTGAAAGCGGCTGATGAGAAACGTGCGAAGGATATCCTCGCACTTGATGTACAAGATTTGACTAGCGTGACGGACTACTTTGTTATCACTAGCTCGATGAATAGTCGTCAGTTGGACGCTATCGCTGATAACATCCGTGAAAAAGTAGCTGAAGCAGGCTTTAAAGGAAGTCATATCGAAGGTGATGCAGCTGGAGGCTGGGTTTTGCTAGACCTCGGCAGTGTCGTTGTGCATATCTTTTCAGAAGAAATGCGTGCCCACTATAACCTAGAAAAGTTATGGCATGAGGCTAATTCTGTAGATCTCTCAGAAACTTTATAGTCTTTTCCTTTATCTTTTATTACGGCGTTAACTCATTTTGCCTAACTCTAGTTATGCCTGCAATTCGTTGCCTAGTACTAAAAGCAAACGAAAAGACTATAGCGTTACAATTGAACTCAGTTGCAGTCAACTGGGTTTTATTTGCTTATTTTAGAAAAATTGATTGAAAGGTAAAGGGCGAGTGGTGTTTGCCATGGACGCTCTTGGTATCATGATTATGGCTACTTATGAAACCTTTGCGGCGGTCTATGATGCAGTTATGGATGATAGTTTATATGACAAATGGACGAACTTTTCCCTCCGTCATCTACCTAAGACTAAGGAGAGAAAGAAACTCTTGGAATTGGCTTGTGGGACAGGGATTCAGTCTGTGCGCTTTTCTCAAGCTGGTTTTGATGTGACTGGACTTGACTTGAGCGCGGATATGCTGAAGATTGCCGAAAAGAGAGCGGCATCAGCCAAGCAAAAGATTGATTTTATTGAAGGCAATATGCTGGATTTATCCAAGGCTGGTAAATACGACTTTGTGACCTGCTATTCCGATTCTATCTGCTACATGCAGGATGAAGTGGAAGTAGGGGATGTCTTTAAAGAAGTCTATAATGCTCTCAATGAGGATGGGGTCTTTATCTTTGATGTACATTCGACTTACCAGACTGATGAGGTCTTCCCAGGCTATTCCTATCATGAAAATGCGGAAGATTTTGCCATGCTCTGGGATACCTATGAGGATGCAGCACCACATTCTATCGTGCATGAGTTGACTTTCTTTGTTAAGGAAGCAGACGGTTCCTTTAGTCGTCATGATGAAGTCCATGAGGAACGGACTTATGAGGTCTTGACTTATGATATTTTACTGGAACAGGCTGGATTCAAATCCTTCAAGCTCTTAGCGGACTTTGAAGACAAGGAACCAACAGAAACTAGCACCCGTTGGTTTTTTGTGGCACAGAAGTAGGAGATTACCATGACCATTACAGGTATTATTGCGGAGTTCAATCCTTTTCATAATGGGCACAAATACCTGTTGGAACAGGCAGATGGCCTGAAAATCGTTGCCATGTCTGGGAATTTCATGCAACGTGGCGAGCCGGCTATCGTTGACAAGTGGATACGAGCCCAGATGGCGCTGGAAAATGGTGCAGATTTAGTCGTAGAATTGCCCTTTTTAGTCAGTGTCCAAGCAGCGGATTTCTTCGGTCAAGGTGCTGTGGCTATCTTGGAACGGTTAGAGATTGACACTCTAGCATTTGGGACAGAAGAAGTTCTGGATTACCAGCAAATTACTAACCTATATACAGAACGTGGTCAAGAGATGGAACTCTTCATGGAAAACTTGCCTGATTCTCTATCTTATCCCCAGAAAACCCAAGCCATGTGGAAGGAGTTTGCAGGCCTTGATTTTTCTGGAGATACGCCCAATCATGTCCTTGCTCTTGCCTATGCTAAGGCGGTAGCAGGGCACAACATCAAACTTTATCCAATTCAACGTCAGGGAGCTGGATACCATTCGGTGGACAAGGATGTTGACTTTGCATCTGCAACAGCCCTCCGTCAGCACCAAAATGACCAAGATTTCTTAGAACGCTTTATGCCATCTGCTAAACTTTTTGAAAATGCTAGCAAGGTAAACTGGGAAGATTATTTTTCACTCTTACGCTATCAAATCTTGTCAAATCCAGACTTAACCACTATCTATCAGGTCAATCAAGAAATGGCGGTGCGCATCAAGGATGCTATCAAGACAGCTCAGTCTGTGGAAGAATTAGTCGAGGCAGTTTCCACCAAACGGTACACCAAAGCGCGTGTGCGACGCCTCTTGACTTATATCTTGGTGCAAGCCAGAGAAAGTGACCTGCCAGAAGCCATTCACGTCCTTGGTTTCACCGAAAAAGGCAGGAAACACCTCAAGTCTCTGAAAGAGCAGGTTAATCTAGTTAGCCGAATCGGCAAAGAACCCTGGGATGCCATGACCCAAAAGGCAGACCAAATTTATCAGCTGGGACACCCGAGTATCGCAGAACAAAATTTTGGCAGAGTGCCGATCAGAATCGAATCGAACTAAGTCTACTGAACAGTAGGCTTTTTAACTTATTTTCGAATAAATAGAAAGAAAGGAAAAACTTGTACAAGTTCCTGACATTTTTTTCCTTTTCGTGTATAATAGTGGAAAAGAGGTAAAACGAGGTATGGTTATGGAAGCAGTTCTTTACTCAACATTCCGAAATCATTTAAAGGACTATATGAAAAAGGTCAATGACGAATTTGAACCTTTGACAGTCGTCAATAAAAATCCAGATGAGGACATTGTAGTTCTTTCAAGGAGTGAGTGGGATAGTATCCAAGAAACGCTGAGGGTTGCTCAAAACAAGGAGCTTTCTGACAAGGTCTTGCGAGGGATGGCTCAAGTTCGAGCAGGGCAGGCCAAAGTTCATAATATTGAGGAGTAATGGATGCTACTCAAGTTTACAGAAGATGCCTGGGCGGATTATTGTTATTGGCAAAACCAAGATAAGAAAACATTAAAGAGAATCAACAAACTAATCAAGGATATTCAACGTGATCCATTTACAGGAATTGGTAAACCAGAACCACTCAAATATGATTACCAAGGAGCCTGGTCACGTCGCATTGATGCAGAGAATCGCTTGATATATATGATGGATGGAGATAGCATCGCTTTCTTATCCTTTAAAGATCACTACTAAGTCTACTGAGAGGTGGGCTTTTTTATTTTAGGGATCTTAGTAAGTAAATTGAAGATAAAGTTTTTGGAAAATGACAGATTTCCTAAGTTAAGAAATCAGTGAAAATTTTAGTATAATAACTAGATTCTTGTCCCTTGAATCCGCTTAATGACTCTTATTTTGTGGTATAATCATGATAATATGGATTAAAAGGGGTATATATGAAAAATATAATAACGAGGATTCTTAATTTTTTTCTGAATTTTAAACGGCTACTGAAATATCCATTTCAAAGGCCATCATGGAGTAGTAATGTTAGAGTTGTTGAATGGTACAAAATATTTATAGCCAGTATGTGGGTACTGTATCTTGCACTTGAGATTGAACAATTTAAACGCTTTGCTTTACCTATTTATAAATTTGTATCTAATTATAATTTTTTAAAAGATATTATTTCAATGTTATATGAGAATCGTGTAATAATATTGTTAGTACTTACTACACCAACAATACTGTTCTGGTTTTTAGACCTAATTTTTAAAAAAGTTAGTTATAAGAAACTGGACCCAGAGCTATTTCCAGAATATGACTTGGATGACCATCCTTTTCAAACTCATCTGGTGGAATTTTTAAATAGTCCAGACTCTATTCATAATGTCTTCTGGTTGGATGGTTCTTGGGGGAGTGGGAAAACATTTTTTATAAAGACGTTTTTTGAAAATCAAATTTACAAAAAGAAAGAAATCTACTATATTTCCTGCTTTGGGATTAAAACAAGAGAGCAAGCCGAGAAAATATTGATCAATGAAATAGAAAAACAATCCATACTCGGAAATTTGGACTTTATTCCACTTGTTGGAGGAGTTTTTAAATGGTTCTTTAAAACAGTTGGAACGGATTTGATGAAGCGAGATTCTATCATTATTTTTGATGATTTCGAACGGGTTTCATATACAGGGAAATCAGATAATTCTTCAGATAACCCTTCAGATTACAATGATTTGTTGGGTTATATTGACTATCTTTCTGAGAATAAAAGATTTAAAATTATTGTCATTTTAAATAGTGAGGAAATAAAATCAACAAAGAAAAATCTCATTGATAGTAAATTTAAGCTAAATCAAAATCGAATGGCATCTACAGAAGAAGTCATAGATAGTACTTTTAGAAAAAGTAAATTGAAGGATAGTGATTTTGGGGAAATATTAGCATTAATCTATAAAATTTATTATAAGAAAAAAAATAGAAAAGTAGAGAAACCGAGTTTAAGAGAGTTCCAGAAGTCATTAGAAGAACTTTCAAATATAATTGAGAATATTTATACGTTTAACGATGATATATATGATTATATCGTTGATTATTTGAATGGTCGTTTGGGAACTGATAGCATTCTAGTATTATTTTTTGAATTTTGTAATGGCTCGCGTTTTAATGTCAGTAATCAAGTAGATGAGTATGACAAGTTATATGAGTTAGTCGCATATTTTCATTTTGAAATGTTAGAGAAGATTGCAAGTTTACGTTCTGTGGATTCTTTACCTGCTTCAGAGGAAGAGATATATTCTAATTTTATTTACATCGAACTTGTATATTATTTTCAATTGTTATCGTGTTTATGGAAGATAGGGCTAAGAAATTTATTTTTATCAGGAAAAACTAAGAAGGTATTTTGTAACTATGATTATTCTAGTTATGAAATAGAGGAGCGTCTAGTTGAAATATACTATGATGTTTTAGACAAGAATATAAAAGATGATTATCGAATTAATAACATAGAGAAACTAGAAGATCCAGAATATCAGAACTTTATAAAAAAATGCCTACCTTTGGAATCAAAAGGGAAAATTACAATTAATAATATTCCATTAGACAAATTAATACAAGAGAGCTTTGAAATAGATGGTTCTTTGTCTAAATTTCAATAGAAACTCTTCAATTTGGGTTTGTGAAAATCGGTTTTTTATGATAGAATATTAAGGAATGTAATTCATTCGGATTAACAAATTTAATGAGGTAAAAACATGGAAATCATGACAATTGCGATTGTTGTTTTTGCCGTCATCATTGGTTTAGTCATTGGATATGTCAGCATCTCAGTCA
>CAURIB010000124.1:0-5208 GCA_963524795.1 uncultured Streptococcus sp. | reverse complement strand
CCGCTTGAAGCAAGTCCAAGAATCACATCGCCTTCAGCTACTTTTGAACCGTCGATAATTTGAGATTTTTCTGCAACACCGACAGCAAACCCAGCCAAATCATAGTCATCTTCACCATACATACCAGGCATTTCAGCTGTTTCTCCACCGATAAGGGCTGCACCAGCTTGCACACAACCTTCAGCAACACCAGCAACGACCTGTTCCAATTTAGCTGGTTCATTTTTACCAGTTGCGATATAGTCCAAGAAGTAAAGAGGCTCCGCACCTGCAGCGATGATATCGTTAACACACATAGCGACACAGTCTTGTCCAATCGTATCATGTTTGTCGTACTTGATAGCCAGCATTAACTTAGTACCAACACCATCTGTACCTGAGATCAAAACAGGTTCTTTGACACCTGTTTTTGAAAGGTCAAACATGCCACCGAAACCACCAAGAGCTCCCATAACACCTGCACGCTCTGTACGTGCCACGTGTTTTTTGATTCGCTCAACAACTTCATAACCCGCTTCAACATCCACACCAGATTGAGCGTATGCATTTTTATTTGTCATTTTATTCATTCCTTTTCTTTTTGAGAAAGATTGCGACGTATTTTTAGATAAACCATCTTTTTATCTAAAAATACTAGTCAGGTCTCTAGCTTTGGTCCCATAGGAGAAAGCGTCTACTGACAAATGCTTTAGCTTTTAGTCAGTAGTGAGACGTGGAGCGTATGCATTCTTATTCGTCATTTGTTTATTCCTTTTCCTTTCCTTCAATGGGGAATTTTATTTGTAAAAACTCGTTTTTTCTTCCAAACTTCTACGATATTCTTCTTCATAATCATAGAGAGGAGTTGGATATTTCCCATCAAAGTAAGCCACACAGAGGCCGCCATTTGGCGCATCTGTTTCAATCCCAATAGAGTCAATCAAGCCATCAATCGAAAGATAAGTCAGGCTATCCGCACCAATGATTTGGCAAGTTTCCTCAACGGTATGATTGGCCGCAATCAACTCCTGACGTGTCTGGATATCAATCCCGTAGAAACATGGATAGGCAAGAGCAGGACTACCAATGGCAACGTGCACTTCTGATGCCCCCGCTTCTTTCAAAAGTTGGACAATGCGACGAGATGTTGTTCCACGTACAATCGAGTCATCAATCATGACCACGCGTTTGCCTTTCACAACGCCAGATACGGCAGAGAGTTTCATACGAACTCCTTGCTCGCGCAATTCTTGAGTCGGTTGGATAAAGGTCCGTTGCGTATATTGGTTCTTGATGAGACCCATTTCATTTGGCAAACCTGATTCTTCCGCAAATCCCATAGCTGCGCTGAGTGAGGAATTTGGTACCCCAACTACGATATCGGCTTCATGCTTGAACTCACGTGCTAATTGAGCTCCCATTCTCTTACGAGCTGTATGGACATTGACTCCGTGGATGTTAGAGTCAGGACGGGCAAAGTAGATATACTCCATGGAACAGATTGCCAGCTGAGTATCGTTTGTATAGCTGTCATACTGGATGCCATTATCATCAATAATAACAATCTCGCCTGGTTTCACGTCGCGAATCCACTCAGCACCGATTACTTCGAAGGCACAGGTTTCAGATGAAACCACTACTGCTCCATTGGCCATTTTCCCGATTGACAGAGGACGGAAGCCGTTTGGATCCAGCGCTGCAATTAGCTTATCTTCAAACATCAAGAGATAAGCAAAACCACCTTTAACAAGACTGAGCGCTTCCTTGATCTTGCCCATCAGGTTTGGATTGTGGCTACGACGAATCAAGTGAGCCAAGATTTCTGAATCAGAGGTTGAGCTAAAGATTGCTCCTCTTTGTTCCAATTCTTGCTTGAGCGATTCTGCATTGGTCAGATTTCCATTATGAGCCAAACCAAACTGCATATCGTGAAAGCGGAAGAGGAAAGGTTGGATATTGTCTACAGAAGCTTCTCCCGCAGTCGCATAACGCACGTGTCCAATCGCTCCACTTCCTGTCAATTTATCCAAATTAGCGGGATTTTTGAAGACTTCTGATAAAAGCCCCATATCACGATGACGCTTTAATTGTCCATGGTCATTAGAGAGGATTCCTGCCCCCTCCTGACCACGGTGCTGAAGACTATGGAGTCCAAAATAGGTTAATTTGGCAGCATCTGGGTGGCCCCAGATACCAAAAACACCGCATTCTTCATTAAGAGATTTTACTTCGTATGTCATTTTATATACCTAATTTTTATTTGTGTATCATTCCTTTAGTAGTACTACAGCGGAATTATACGGTAGAAGCTCGTTTCACTCGCAATAACAAATCATTTGCAATTATCGCAAGTTACATCTACTTGATTTTACATTCACTAATGGTTATCTATTAGAAAATCTGCAAATCTTATTTTCCAGTAAAGTATTTAACCGCTGATGCAAAGAGGTGTTGGTCTTTATTTCCTGGAATATTTTGGAAGAGACCGTCTTCGAAACGTTCTGAGTGACCCATCTTCCCAATGATTTGACCGTTCTTACTTGTAATACCTTCGATAGCATTTACAGATCCGTTTGGATTGTATTTAGAATCCATGCTTGGTTTACCTTCGAAGTCAACATATTGGGTAAAGATTTGACCATTGTCACGAAGCTCTGCAAATTCCTCAGCTGTCACGACAAATTTACCTTCACCGTGTGATACTGGGATGGCATGGATGTCACCAACTTCTACTCCGGCAAGCCATGGTGAGTTGGTGTTGGCAATCCGTGTTTCCACCATCTTAGCCACGTGTTGGTTAGCATCGTTGTAGAAGAGGGTTGGACTGGTACTGCTTGCATCTTCAAAGTTACCGTATGGAAGAAGACCTGATTTGACAAGAGCTTGGAATCCGTTACAGATACCGATAATCAAACCACCACCTTCGATGAAGCTATCAATGGCTGCACGTACTTTTTCATTGAGCAAGATGTTAACGATAAATTTAGCTGATCCATCTGGCTCATCCGCCGCTGAGAAGCCACCTGCAAAGAAGATAATGTTAGCTTTTTTGATATTGTCAACCATGGTGTCAACAGACTTGACAATCGCCTCTTCGTTCAATGTTACAAATGGTACCAAGTTGACTTTTGCACCTTCTTTTTCAAAGGCCTTAGCTGAATCGTACTCAGAGTTGGTACCTGGGAACACTGGGATGTAAACCACTGGTGTCTCAACTGTTTCTTTAGCTTTGATCACAGCATCTGATGCCACAGCTGGTACTTCTTCCAACTCAGTTGCTTGTGCAAATTCCGTTGGGTAAACCTCTTCCAATTTACCTTGAAAGGCACTGTCAAGTTTGTGTCCATCAAGCATTACACCATTGACAACTAGTGTAAAGTCAGTTTCTGTTTGTCCAAGCTTGGCAACACCTGCAATCTCTTCCGGAGATGTGAAGACGAATCCACCCAATTGACCTGTCAAGGCAGTCTCAAGATTTTCAAGGGTTACAGTAGCACCAATGTGATTACCAAATGTTGCAAGTGCAAGAGCTTCAATCACACCACCATATTTGACAGCCGATGCAGATGTGACTTTATGGTCAGCTTGAATAGCTTCAAACTGAGCAAAGTTAGACTTGATAAGATCAAAATCAATTTCTTGGGCCAAAGCTTGACCCGGGATGTAATAGATGTTTTCAACAGCAGCTTTAAATTCTGGAGAAAGAACCTTACGGCTATCTGCAGTTGTAACCCCAAACGCAACCAAGGTTGGTGGTACTGTTAATTCTTCAAAGGTACCAGACATAGAGTCTTTCCCACCGATAGATGGCAAACCAAGTTGAATCTGAGCTTCAATGGATCCAAGAAGAGCTGAGACTGGTTGACCAAAACGTTCTGCTTGTTTATCCATACGCTCGAAGTACTCTTGGTAAGAGAAGCGAGCTTTAGACCAGTTGGCACCAGCAGCAACCAAACGGGCTGTTGCTTCGATTACCGCATAAGCAGCACCATGATATGGAGACCATTCTGCTACATAAGGGTTGAACCCTTGCGCAATAACAGAGGCAGTTGTTGTCACGCCATGTTGGACTGGCAATTTCTGTACAGAAGCTTCCGTTGGTGTGATTTGGTAGCGACCACCAAGTGGGTGATTGACTGTTGAACGACCAACTGAGCTATCAAAGATGGTTTGTAACCCTTTTTGACTGGCATGGTTAAGGTCAGCCAAGACTGCAAGCGTATCTGCTTCAAGTGTTTCAGCAGATGTTTGACGTTCTTCTGGAAGCTTGACATCCTTGTCAACCACCTTAGCATCTACAACCACACGTACACCGTTTGTATCAAGGAAACGACGTTCCAAATCAACGATTGTTTCACCATTCCAGTGCATGACAAGGTTTGGTTTCTCAGTCACTGTCGCAACGACAACAGCATCAATATTTTCTTTGTTACATGCAGCAACGAAAGCATCTACATCTTCTGGACGAACCACTACAGCCATCCGTTCTTGAGATTCAGAGATAGCAATTTCTGTACCGTTCAAACCTTGGTATTTCAATGGCACTTTGTCTAGATCAATTTCAAGACCATCTGCCAATTCACCGATAGCCACACAGACACCGCCAGCACCAAAGTCATTTGATTTCTTAATCAGACGTGTTACTTCACCATTACGGAAAAGACGTTGAATCTTACGTTCTTCGATGGCGTTCCCTTTTTGAACCTCAGCACCAGCTGTTTCAACAGATTCAACCGTTTGAACTTTAGAAGAACCTGTCGCACCACCGACACCGTCACGTCCAGTCTTCCCACCGAGCAAGATAATCACATCACCTGCTTCAGGTTTTTCACGGACCACATTTTCCTTAGGAGCCGCACCGACAACTGCACCTAGCTCCATACGCTTAGCAACGAAACCTGGGTGGAAGTATTCACGAACATAAGTCGTTGCAAGACCAATTTGGTTACCATATGAAGAATAACCATGAGCCGCTGTTTTAGAAATCACTTGTTGTGGCAATTTCCCAGCGCGAGTTTCTGAAATTGGAGCTGTAATATCGCCAGCACCTGAAATACGCATGGCTTGGTAAACATATGAACGCCCTGACAATGGGTCACGAATGGCACCACCGATACAAGTAGCCGCTCCACCAAATGGTTCGATTTCCGTTGGGTGGTTGTGAGTTTCGTTTTTGAACATGAGAAGCCATGGTTCTTTGACACCATTGACATCCACTTCAATTTCAAC
>CAURIB010000123.1:0-5270 GCA_963524795.1 uncultured Streptococcus sp. | reverse complement strand
ATAATCCTGCTAAAGCAATGGCGCCAGACAAAAGCGCTGTCGATAGAAGAATTGTCTGATCAGCAAGTTCCAATTGGTACTCAAACACCTTCTCAGCCGGTTTATCTTCCGCAAAAATTCTTAGTTTCATCAAATGTCCTTTCTTATTCTTCGTACTCTCCTAGATAGAGACGTCGAGCCTCTGGGCTGTTAGTGAGGATATCTACATAAGTTTCATAGTCATCAAGCAGGGGCTTTCCCAAAGAGATATCTTGTTCTGGATTTATATTTTTCCCATAAAGATAGCAAAGGTAGAGACGCTCATTGAGTGTTGGAAATACTTCAATGGACATGTGTTCAGCCTGACCTACTCGTTCCCAATCCTGTTCCTTGATATCTGGTATGATATAAGCTTGGAAAAGTCCCATAAGTGGATTATCTTCTGGTTGTCCACTGTCCTTATCCGCCAGAACCAAAGAACAACGTCTACCAAAACCAGAAAGTTGGCGCTCCCTTCCCTTTACCGAAACAGTAATAGGATGCCCTCCAATATGGCTATAAATCCATTCTTTAGGTAGTCCATAATCTAACAGTGGGTTCACTTCTTTAACAATCGCTACAGGACTATAGCGTAGAAACTGGCGAGTAACAGCCTTACAAAAGAGGATATCCTCCTCTTTCAAGGTCACTCCCTCCCAATTATCTTCCTCGTTAAAATGGTTGAAAAATACCAGATAGGGATCACGCACCATTTGTGCTAATACATAAACGCCATTTCGCAAACTTATGGAAATAACTTTCCCTGGTTTCCAGGGTGTTGCTCTTTTTTTCTTTTCCATCATGATACAACCTCAAACCTACACAAGACATTTCAAACTATTAAAACAAATCATCAAACAAACTCAACTGATTATCCTCTGGCATATTGCCGAGAATTCCCATTTCATCCATCTTTTCAACCAAGGTTGATGAGAGTCCACCACGCTTGCGGAGTTCTGTTTTAGAGAGGAATTCTCCCTCTTTTCGAGCGCGCACCAATTGCTTGGCAACGTTCTCTCCTAGTCCATCCATAGCGACAAACGGTGGGATGAGGGTGTCTCCATCGATGATGAATTCAGTCGCATCACTGCGATAGAGGTCTAATTTGCCGAACTTGAAGCCACGTTCCCACATCTCATTGACGATTTCAAGCGTTGTGTAAAGGTCGATTTCTACGTTGGAAGCTTCATTGTTCTTACGCTTTTCAGCAATTTCTTGCATCTTACGTTTGATAGCATCCAAGCCTGCCCCCATGGTCTTGATATCAAAGGCCTTAGCACGGATGGAGAAGTATGCACAGTAATAATAAATTGGATGGTGAACCTTGAAGTAGGCCACGCGAAGGGCCATCATAACGTAGGCTGCCGCATGGGCTTTAGGGAACATGTACTTGATTTTTCCACAAGATTCGATATACCACTCAGGCACATTATTGGCCTTCATGGCTTCGATATAACCATTGCGCTCTTCTTCTGAGATTTTGAGCCACATTCCCTTACGCACTCGTTCCATGATGGTAAAGGCCATCTTAGGATCTAAACCAGCGTGCATGAGGTAAACCATGATGTCATCCCGACATCCGATAACGGTTGAAAGGTCCGCAATCCCTGCCTTAATCAAGTCCTGAGCATTTCCTAACCAAACGTCGGTACCGTGAGACAAACCTGAAAGCTGGAGCAATTCTGCAAAGGTGGTCGGATGGGTTTCATCAACCATCCCTCGAACAAAGTTGGTTCCAAACTCTGGAATACCAAGCATGCCCGTCGGAGTACCGATTTGCTCAGGTGTAACTCCTAGAACTTCCGTCCCAGAAAAAAGTGCCATCACTCCTTCGTCATCCATAGGAATTTCATTAGGGTCAATACCTGACAAGTCCTGCAGTTTCCGAATCATGGTCGGATCATCATGTCCTAGAACATCGAGCTTGAGGACGTTCTCGTCGATATCGTGGAAGTTAAAGTGAGTAGTCTGCCATTCAGCTGTTACATCATCGGCAGGATATTGCACTGGAGTAAAGTCATAGACATCCATATAGTTAGGGATAACAACGATTCCCCCTGGGTGCTGACCAGTCGTCCGTTTGACACCAGCAGCTCCTTGAGCTAAGCGCTCTACTTCAGCTTCTCGGTAGAATTTGCCATAGTCACGCTCGTAACCCTTGACAAATCCATAGGCTGTTTTTGCAGCCACCGTACCTACCGTTCCTGCACGGAAGGCATATTCTTCCCCGAAGATATCTCGGACGTCCAAGTGGGCGCTCGGTTGATCTTCCCCTGAGAAGTTCAAATCGATATCAGGTACCTTATCTCCATCAAAACCAAGGAAGGTTTCGAAAGGAATATCCTGACCATTTTTGCTGAGTTTGTGATCGCAATTTGGACAGTCTTTATTGGGCATATCAAAACCTGAGCCATAAGAACCATCCGTGATAAATTCACTGTATTTACACTGCCCACAGACATAGTGAGGAGAGAGAGGATTAACCTCGGTGATCCCAATCATGGTCGCAACGAAACTGGAGCCAACAGACCCACGGGAACCAACCAAGTAGCCTCGTTCGTTGGAACGATGCACTAGCATCTGTGAAGCCAGATAAATCACGGCAAAGCCATTCCCTAGGATAGAGGTTAGTTCCTTTTCAATTCGTAAGTCAACGATATCTGGGAGTGGATTTCCATAGATTTCAAAGGCTTTTTTATAGGTCAACTCAGCGACTGTTTCTTCGGCTTGGTCAATGAAAGGCGTATACAAGTCGCCTTTAACGACCTCAACGGGCTCAAAGATTTCTGCCAAGGCATTGGTATTTTCAATAACAATTTTGCGTGCTAAGTCTTCCCCTAGAAAGGCAAATTCATCTAGCATTTCATTGGTCGTTCTAAAATGTGCCTTGGGTAGTGGAGCTGGTTGGGCAGCTTCTCCATGGCCGATAGTTCGGTTAATCATGGCACCCTGACCTAGACTTCGCACGATGATCTCGCGATAAATCTCATCCTCAGGTTCGATATAGTGGACATTTCCTGTCGCAAGAACTGGCTTACCGAGACGGTCTCCGACCTCAATCAAGCTCTTGATGATGGTCTGAAGCTCCTCCATATCCTTGACCTGCTCTTTGGCAATCAGAGGTGCATAGATAGCCGGAGGCATGACCTCGATAAAATCATAGTATTTAGCTACTTCGACTGCCGCATCTACACCCTGTGATACGACTGCATCAAAGACTTCCCCTTCCGTACAGGCTGAACCTAAGATCAAACCTTCTCGATGGGCATCCAGCACCGTACGTGGAATCCGTGGAACTCCTTCAAAATACTGGGTATTTGAGAGAGACACCAGCTTAAAGATATTTTTCAAGCCCACCTGATTTTTCACATAGATTGTCGCATGCTTGACTCGAGCTTTTTTATATGAATCTGGACTGATTAAATCAAGGTTTAATCGAGCCAAATCTGTCACACCATGTTTTTCTGCTACTTCTTTGATAAAGATAAAGAGCAGACGGCCAGTTGCTTCCGCATCATAGTTGGCCATATGGTGGTGTTCTAGAGCTACACCAAAACGTTTGGTCAAGGGTCCCAAACCGTGGCGCTTGTATTCAGGATAGAGATTTCTTGCGAATTCTAGCGTATCGATGACAGGCTGAGTGATTTTTGGCAAGCCATGACGTTCATAATTGGCATTCATAAAGCCAACGTCAAAGGTTGCATTGTGGGCTACAAGAACGGTATCCTTACAAAACTCTTGGAATTCTTTCAGAACTTGAACCAAGGGTTTGGCATTTTTCACATGCTCATCCGTAATTCCTGTCAATTCAGTTGTAAAGGCTGATAAGGGGTGCCCAGGATTGATAAATTCATCAAATTCAGCGACGATATTGCCCTTATACATCTTAGAAGCCGCCACCTGAATCAAGTCATTATAGATAGCTGAAAGTCCAGTCGTTTCCACGTCAAAGACTACATAAGTAGCTTCAGAAAGGTCCATCTCCACTTCGTTATAGACGATAGGAACACGGTCTTCTACGATATTAGCTTCCATCCCATAGATCAGCTGGATGCCTGCTTTCTTAGCAGCCTTATAGCCATGAGGGAAGGATTGAACATTTCCGTGGTCCGTGATTGCTACCGCCTTATGTCCCCATTTAGCAGCTTTCGCAACGAGTTCTTCTACTTCAGGAAGAGCATCCATGGTCGACATATTGGTATGGGCATGGAACTCAACACGACGCTCTCCCTCTGGCATCAAGTCTTTACGCTCATAGTGGACGACTTCCTGAACATCCTGTACATTCATGGTCAAGTCTCGCGTGAAATTATTGACCTCAACATTCCCACGAACACGGAGCCAGGAATTTTTCTTGATCATGTCAAACTTCTGGGCTTCTTCTTCATTCTTGACCCATTTTTGCATAGAGAAACTAGAAGTATAGTCCGTCATCTTGAAGTTGATTAAGACACGACCTGTTCTAGTCACCTTCTGCTCGACATCAAAGACAACTCCTTCAAAAACCAGACGATTTTCCTCAGTATTAACCTCATTCATAGGAGTAATCTCTGCCTTGTCTAGTTTTGGCTTGGCAGCTGCTTTCTTGGCTTGGAAATCAAAGACAGGCTTATCCTCTACTGGAGGTGGCGGCGCCATCTGTTCTAACTGTTCCATAGCCCGAAGTGTTTCTTCATTGGCAGCTTGGATAATCAATTGATTTTCTGTCTGAAAGGCCTCTTGCTCTTCCCTCGTGAGTTCTTCATTTTTTTCTAAAATGCAGGATAATTTAGGAAAGCCAAAAAGTTCCAACTGTTTGCTAAGATTTGGCAGATGATTTTTTCTAAAATGCTCTGTATCTGCCGCCTCAGAAGCTTCAATGATTAACTGGTCATTTTCAAAGCGAACCTGAAAATTCTGATATATAGAACGAAAACCTTGACTAGCGCAAGGACCATCCGAAAAAGCCTCTCGATAGTAGGCTTGTAAAAGTTCTCTAGAAAATTCCTGATTTCTCGTTTTTATCTCAAAACTAGCCTGATTTCCCGTTTTTGAGAATTCTTCTTTCAAGCCTCTTTTCAACTCTAGAAAAAGTTCAAAAGGCAAGATATTTTCAAAAACAAAATGAAACTCCCAAACTTTGCTTCGTTTATGAACAATGACTTGTTCTATTTCAGCCTGAGAGAAGGCCTCATGATTTCTCATTTCAGCGGGGATTCCCAACTGATTCATTAAAATTTCAAAAGTGGTTGACATCCATTTTCCTCACAATA
>CAURIB010000122.1:0-5396 GCA_963524795.1 uncultured Streptococcus sp. | reverse complement strand
CAATTTCCCATCCGAATTTGTAGGCAAGAGGGACATAGAGGGCGAGATATAGACCAAAACTCCAAATATGGTAGCCAGTTAGTTGAAAGGCCAAGACGCCGATAGACAGAGCCAGCAGGGTTGAGAATAAGCGGTTTTTAGCTAGTTTTATCGTGCTTCTACGGGTATCTGATAAACTCAAAAGGGCGATGATACCAGCAGAAACAGCCGAAGATAAATCAAGAAAGTAGGCTAGAACACAGGCTAGACAAGTAGCTAGAACAAGTTTAAAAGTACGTTGGGTGATAGACATGAGACATTTCCTAAACTGAATGATAGAAACCAGACAAAACAAGCCCCAAAAGGCTTGCCTTGATTATTTTTTGCGAGCAGAAGCAAATTCGGCAACTGCTGTAAAGAGCACATCGGTTGAAGAGTTGAGAGCTGTTTCGCAAGAGTCTTGGATAACACCGATGACAAATCCGACCCCCACAACCTGCATAGCGATATCATTGGTAATCCCAAACAGACTACATGCAACAGGGATGAGAAGGAGTGAGCCTCCAGCAATACCAGAAGCCCCACAGGCTGAGATAGCTGCAACGATACTGAGCACAAAGGCAGTTGCAAAATCAACAGAGATTCCAAGTGTATTGACTGCTGCGAGAGTTAAGATGTTGATAGTAATAGCAGCGCCAGCCATATTGATGGTTGATCCAAGTGGGATTGAGACAGAGTAAGTATCAGGATTGAGTCCAAGATCTTTACAGAGTTTCATATTGACTGGGATGTTGGCTGCAGAGCTACGTGTGAAAAAGGCGGTGACACCACTGATACGCAAGCATTTCCAGACTAGAGGATAAGGATTTCTCTTGATAAAGAGAAAAGCAATCAGAGGATTGATCACTAGGGCAACGAAAATCATAGTGGCAATCAAAAGTCCGAGTAGGATTCCGTAATTTGCTAAACTAGCGATACCTTGGTCTGAGATGGTTTTGAAGACCAAGCCCAGGATACCAAAGGGCGCAAGGTTAATAATCCATTCAACAATTTTTGAAGTAACGCTGGCCATTGTTTTGAGGAGCTCTTTACTCGTCTTGCTGGCTTCTCTCATGGCGATCCCGAAAACCACAGCCCAAGATAGAATCCCTATATAGTTAGCTTGAATAAGCGCATTGACAGGATTGTCTACGACTTTTAGTAGGAGATTGCTAAGCACTTGACCGATACCATCTGGAGGAGAAACTTCAGTGCTAGCGCTACTTAAGACAATCTGAACAGGAAAGAGAAAGCTGGCCATAACCGCCACAAGAGCCGCAGCAAAAGTTCCAAGTAAATAGAGGAAAATGACCGTTCTCATATTACTATCTTGGCCTTTTTGGTGTTGAGAGAGGGCGTTAGCAACGAGGGCAAAGACCAGGATAGGAGCAATAGCCTTGAGACCTCCTACAAATAAATCTCCAAGTAAATCGATTCCGGAGACATTGGGAACGAATAGGCCGAGGATAGCCCCGATGATCATTCCGAACCCTATTCTTTTGATAAGATTTGTTTTATTCCAAGCAGAATGATTCTTTTCATAGAGGTCTCCTTACTGTGTATTGTTTATGATTATAGTATAAATATGCTTGAAAAGCAAGTCAGTTGTAAATTTACATAAAATGAATGAATATTTATGAAAATAATGGCTTGATAGATTTGTGGTATAATGAAAAGAAAAGGAGTTTTATATGCAAGAATTTTTTCAACGTTATCTGGATAAATTAGATCTAACAACTGTTTTAGAGACTATTTTGACCAAGGTGATTTCTCTTCTACTTCTTATCCTTCTATTTTATATAGCTAAAAAGTTCCTCCATGTCGCTGTAGGAAAGATTGTTAAACCTTCACTTAAGTTTTCAAATCGAGATGCTGGTAGACAAAAGACCATTTCTCGTTTGCTTGAAAATATTTTCAACTACACACTTTATTTCTTTTTGATTTATTGTATTTTATCCATTCTAGGTTTACCTGTCTCTAGCTTGCTTGCAGGTGCAGGAATTGCTGGGGTGGCTATCGGTATGGGAGCACAAGGCTTTCTATCAGACGTCATTAACGGCTTCTTTATTCTCTTTGAACGTCAGTTGGATGTGGGAGATGAGGTTGTTTTGACCAATGGTCCGATTACCGTATCAGGTAAAGTTGTCAGTGTTGGAATTCGAACGACTCAACTGAGAAGTGACGATCAAGCCCTTCACTTTGTTCCTAACCGCAATATTACCGTTGTGAGCAATTTTTCAAGAAAAGACGAGGACTGAAATTTTACCTGATTTATGGTACAATAGAAGGAGTTTGGTAAAGGAGAAACGATGTTTTTAGATAAGCAGTTAGGGAATGGTTGTACCTGGATTAATCTAGATGTGGAAATCATCAAAAATCTTGAAGACCTATCAGAAATCTATGGATTGGATAAAGAAACCATCGAATATGCGCTGGATAGAAACGAACGAGCCCACATGGATTATAACCGTGAAAATGGGACAGTGACCTTTATCTACAACGTTCTTGACTTAGAAAGGGACAAGGAATACTATGAAGCCATTCCTATGACCTTTATCGTGGAAAAACAACGAATGATTACCATCAGCAACCATAAGAATGCTTATGTCATTGATCAGATGTTAGCTTATCTGGATAGCCATGAGTCGCTTTCTATTTACAAATTTCTTTTTGCCAGTCTAGAAATCATTAGTAACGCCTATTATCCAATTATTGAGAAGATGGATAAGAGCAAGGATGAAGTCAATGGTTTGCTTCGTCAGAGAACAACCAAGAAAAATCTCTTTGCCCTCTCCGACTTGGAGACAGGTATGGTTTATCTAACGGCAGCTGCCAAGCAAAACCGTATCTTGCTTGAACATATCCAAGGGCATGCCCTCTATCGTCGTTTGAATGAAATAGAAAAAGAGCAGTTTGATGATGCCATGATTGAGGCTCATCAGCTGGTATCCATGACAGACTTGATTTCTCAAGTTCTCCAACAACTGTCAGGGTCCTACAACAACATCCTAAACAACAATCTGAATGATAATTTGACAACCTTGACCATCATCTCGGTTTTGTTAGCTGTACTTGCGGTTATCACAGGATTTTTCGGGATGAACGTCCCTCTTCCTTTTATGGAGGACAAGCATGCTTGGATCTATATCACCTTGGCTAGTGCTCTTTTATGGATTGTCCTAGCCCAGTTTCTCAAACGAATTGCGAAAATAAGTTAAGAAAAGGAGCCAGAATGGCGATTGAAAACTACATGCCAGATTTTGCTGTGGAAGCAGTTTATGATCTGACAGTCCAAAGCCTGCAGGAGCAGGGGATCAAGGCTGTTTTGGTTGATTTGGATAATACCCTGATTGCTTGGAATAATCCAGATGGAACAGCAGAGATGAAGCAATGGTTACATGACCTTCGTGATGCTGGGATTCGTATCATTGTAGTATCCAATAACACACCCAAACGTGTCAAACGAGCAGTTGAAAAATTTGACATTGATTATGTTTACTGGGCACTGAAGCCCTTTACTTTAGGAATTAACCGTGCCATGAAACATTTCCATTATGAAAAAGACCAAGTGGTCATGGTTGGCGACCAGCTCATGACTGATATTCGAGCAGCCCATCGAGCAGGCATTCGCTCGATTTTGGTTAAACCCTTGGTCCAGCACGACTCTATTAAGACTCAGATTAACCGAGCGCGTGAGCGTCGTGTGATGAGAAAAATCGCTGAAAAGTATGGCCCTATCACTTATAAAAAAGGAATCTAATTATGGAAGAAATTCTCTGTATTGGTTGTGGAGCAACCATTCAGACGGAAGATAAGACTGGTTTAGGTTTTACACCTCAGTCAGCACTTGAAAAAGGTTTGGAAACTGGAGAAGTTTATTGCCAGCGTTGTTTCCGTCTTCGTCATTATAATGAAATCACAGATGTGCAGTTGACGGATGATGATTTCCTAAAACTCTTGCACGAGGTTGGAGATAGCGATGCCTTGGTGGTCAATGTCATTGATATTTTTGATTTCAATGGCTCTGTTATCCCAGGTTTACCACGTTTCGTCTCAGGTAATGATGTGCTCTTAGTTGGAAATAAGAAAGACATCCTACCTAAGTCAGTGAAACCAGGTAAGATTAGCCAGTGGCTGATGGAGCGTGCTCACGAGGAAGGCTTGCGTCCTGTTGATGTCGTCTTGACTTCGGCACAAAACAAGCATGCTATCAAGGAAGTCATTGACAAGATCGAGCACTACCGTAAGGGACGCGATGTCTATGTTGTTGGGGTGACCAATGTCGGGAAATCAACCCTTATCAACGCCATTATCCAAGAAATCACAGGTGACCAGAACGTCATCACAACTTCACGCTTCCCAGGAACAACCTTGGACAAGATTGAAATCCCACTCGATGATGGTTCTTATATCTACGATACGCCAGGAATTATCCATCGTCATCAGATGGCTCACTACTTGACTGCTAAAAATCTCAAGTATGTCAGCCCTAAAAAGGAAATCAAACCAAAAACCTATCAGCTAAACCCTGAACAAACTCTGTTTTTAGGTGGATTGGGACGCTTTGATTTTATTGCAGGAGAAAAGCAAGGTTTTACAGCTTTCTTTGACAATGAACTCAAACTCCATCGTACCAAGCTAGAAGGAGCCAGTGCCTTTTACGACAAGCACCTGGGAACCCTTCTCACACCGCCAAATAGCAAGGAAAAAGAAGATTTTCCAAAACTAGTTCAACATGTCTTTACTATCAAGGACAAGACTGACCTAGTCATCTCAGGCCTAGGCTGGATCCGAGTAACAGGCACCGCCAAAGTAGCCGTCTGGGCACCAGAAGGCGTCGCCGTCGTCACACGAAAAGCAATTATTTAAAATAAAATCACCGAGCGAACAAAGTGAGCTCATAAAAAGATAGTTATTGCCGTGGTGTCTTGCCAATCTAAAGATTGGCAAGGCGCACAATTGAGACCTAGGCTCAATTGTGAGGTCAGGAAATCCATTTTTCAAAGATGAATTCTTTGGAAAATTAGTTCCGACCGTCCCTCACCACCTAAAATAACTATCAAAAAAGGAAGAAAGAATATGTCATTAACATCAAAACAACGTGCCTTCCTCAACAGCCAGGCACACACCCTCAAACCCATCATCCAAATAGGGAAAAATGGTCTCAACGACCAAATTAAAACCAGCGTTCGTCAAGCACTTGATGCCCGTGAATTGATCAAGGTTACTCTCTTGCAAAACACAGATGAAAACATCCACGAAGTAGCTGAAATCTTGGAAGAAGAAATCGGTGTGGATACAGTTCAAAAAATCGGACGCATCTTGATTTTGTATAAACAATCAAGCAAGAAAGAAAATCGCAAGATTTCTAAAAAAGT
>CAURIB010000121.1:0-5405 GCA_963524795.1 uncultured Streptococcus sp. | reverse complement strand
TGAGAAGAGCTCCAAGCAGACACCGGCAGTCAAACCAAGTGACAACCAACCTTTAATAACAAGTTCCCATGAAGATGCATCTTCTACTCCAGCAACTGGATGTGGAGTTCCCATCAAACCGATAACGATACCAAGGATGAAACCGATAAAGAATTTAGAACCCCAGAAACCGATTTTCTTGTTCAATTTCGCAGCATCAAAGTCGAATTTATCAAGACCAGGGAAGAATTTATCAAAAATCTTATCCAAAACCATGATAACTGGGTTCATCATGTAGTTCATGTGAGTTGAAGTCATTGGTGATGAACTTGGTGCGTTAAGAAGGTCATCAAATGTTGGTTTCATCAAGTCAGAGTTGATGATTTTAAGAACCCCTACTAGGACAACTGCTGCAGTCGCGATGAAGAGTGAAACTCCTTGGCTAACTCCATTGTTGTCAGCGTACCATTTGATCAAAAGACCTGTGATAGACAAGTGCCAGATATCGAAGATATCAACGTCAAGTGTATCAGTTTTCTTCATTGCAAGCATCACAATGTTGACAATCAACATCACAAGCAAGAAGTAAAGTGTCCAGGCAGAACCCCAAGTGATTGTAGCAAGTGGTGCCCAACCAACGTCGGTGATGTTCAATTGAATACCAGTATTTTCAACGAATTTTGCAAGAGAAGCTGAGAAAGCTCCGTTAAGCATTCCGATGATCGCACCGATACCTGTAAGAGCGATGGCAAGTTTGATACCACCTTCAAGTGCTTTGGAGAATTTCACTCCGAAAAGCAAGGCCAATACTGTCAAAATGATCAGCATGATGATTGGGCCACCCATAGCCAAGATAGGTTTAAAGAAATCGTTGGCCAGATTGATAATGAAATCCATAATTTTCCTCCCTTTATTTTTTATGGAATATTAACAAAGTAATAATTAGCTTAGTCCGTGTTCTTTGATTGCTGCTTCAATGTTGTCATAGACTGGAGCGCTCATAGCTGGAATACGGAACAAGATTGGTCCAGCTTCAACAACTGGAATACCAGGATCGAAGCCTAGATCTGTAGCAGCGATAGGTGTGAAGATGTCATAACCTTTAATCAAGTCTTCGTTGACGTCTTTTACCATAACTGCATCACAGTGAACATCATATCCACGGCTAGAAAGCTCTTCTTCTAGAGCACTTTTAATTTGGTGGCTTGAGTTAACACCTGCACCACACGCAGCAAGAATTTTAATCATTTGGATTTCCTCCGTTTTGTTATTTTTTTAATTTACAAATTAAGCTGTTGCTTCTGAGATATATTGGAATAAAGCTTCTGGTTCTGTAATCTTAGCTAAATCTGCCAGATGTCCATTACCAGTAAAGAAGTCCATCAACTGAGCTAGGATATTTGTTTGGCTTGAACTTGAGTTGTTGATGATAAAGAAGAGTAGTGAAACGTCCACTTCCTTGTCAGGAGCAATCATATTGTGAAATGTAACTGGCTTCTCTAAACGTACTACAACTACATTTTCAGTAAGGTTATGAATGGTATCAGTGTGAGGAATCGCTACGTTTGGCAAGTCTTTCCCTAAAAATTCCATATCTAAACCTGTTGGAAATGACTTTTCACGTTCGATCAAAGCCGATCGATAAGTATCCGTAACAATTTTACGTTCTTCTAATAAAGTTGCAACCTGATCAAAGAGTTGTTCTTGATTATCCGCTTCTAAGCAAAACACTAAGTCTTTGTCAAAGAAATGACCTAATCCCATAACATTCTCCCTTCTTTCTTTAACTTTTATGGTCTAAGTATAACACTATATGAAACCGTTGTCAATATTTTTTTGTTGTATTTTGTTTGATTTTTTATTTTTTTGTTTGATAAAGCCCCGACAATCACTTTCAAACAGAAATATTGACAGTTATTTTTAATCCTCTATTTTAGCTCCTATCCATGAAAATAGCAGGCTTTTAAAACTTGAACCTGCTCCTATTATTTATTATTTTTTTGTTGCCCAACTTTCTTCAACCATTGGAAGCATTGTTTTTAATGTTTCCACTTCTCCTTCAAGGGATACATATCGAAACTTACTGTTGTCTGATTTAAAGATATTTGTATTCAAATATTTGCCATCTTTTTCAATACAGTTAATGACATAAGATTCCTATCCTCCAATAGTAGACTTAGCTCCCCAAAGTTTTGTAAAGTCTTTTTTACAAAATTTTGAATCATAGATACTATTCGAGATTTGAACTGTTACTAGTGAAGCATATTCGCTCTCTGAAATTTCGAATTGCTCTGATTTGAAGGTATTGAGAATTACAATATTGATATCAGTTCCATCGCAGTACTGGAAATTATCTCCACCTTCAATTTATTTGAACTGTATCCATGATTTTGGTATTTTTACATAACCATAATTATCGGAACCAACTATTTTAGTTTCCTCCGTTTGGCTAGATAAAATAGACGATAATTAAGTGCCACTGGGCCAGACGTGGTTCGCAACCACGCAAATAAAGCCTCAGCACTTGCACTGCTGGGGCTTTTCCATTTCTCATGGCTTAGAAAACTATCACTTTTTCGCAGAATCCGTATAACACATTTACGGAGCAGGTGCAAGAAAATGCGTTTTTTGAGAGGTTCTGACTAAAAATACGTCTATTTATTTTTTATTGTTTTTTATTGTAGAGCAGACCCAACCGAATGAACATAGGTTGTAGAAAGCAAATGAAAAAACTGCAAGGATGATAGCTCCTGTATCTAAATAACCTCTTTCAAGACCGTTTTTCAACAACAACAAGCCTGTAGTTTCGACAACGATCAAACATAAAAATATATAAAAAATTTTCGCATTAAGCATATTGTTACCGCTTTCTTTATATGTAATTTTATTGTATAATAAAAATTTACAAAAATCAAAAAATCATGACCATCCGTTAAACGGGTGGTTTGTACTAGGTCTATAAGTCCAAATTACCAGCCAGCGCCTAAAGACGCTGGCTTACACCTTGTTCAAGCCTCATTGCTCTTGACTCGTCACTTGCCTCTTAAAAAGGCTTTAGTATTACTTACCACTATCCCTAAAGGGATCCTCATATTCTTTTACACTCAATTTATCTAGTGCTATATCATATTTACTCGTTCTCAAATTTTCATAGTCGTGAAGAAATCATCCACTGGATAATTTCTTTAATCTTGAATATATTTCCTAATTGTGGTTTCATTAAGTACATAATAACCTTCCGCCCAGAAATGTCGATTTCCAAACTTATATTTCAGATTTACATGTTTATCGAACATCATTAGAGCGCTTTTACCTTTTAAATATCCCATAAAACTTGAAATACTAATTCTAGGTGGAATACTTACCAACATATGAACATGATCTGGCATTAAGTGTCCTTCGATAATAAGAAAAGTGTCAAAATATAACTGTATCTTGACACTTAAAAAATCATTATTTTATATTTAGCTTATTATTTTTTTTGAAATCTCTACTATTCTTGAGAAAAAACTATTCTTCATCCATACTCAAGACGCTAAGGAAGGCTTCCTGAGGCACTTCTACAGAACCGATGGCTTTCATGCGTTTCTTACCAGCTTTTTGTTTTTCTAGGAGTTTACGTTTACGAGAAACGTCACCACCGTAACACTTGGCAAGTACGTTCTTACGAAGGGCCTTGATATCTGTACGAGCCACAATCTTATGTCCAATAGCTGCTTGAATTGGAACTTCAAATTGCTGACGAGGAATGATTTTCTTGAGCTTGTCAACGATGAGTTTTCCACGTTCATAAGCAAAGTCCTTGTGCACGATAAAGCTAAGAGCATCCACCTTATCACCATTAAGAAGGATATCCATTTTCACCAGCTTAGATGGACGATACTCTGACAATTCGTAATCAAAGCTTGCATAACCGCGAGTAGATGATTTCAGTTTGTCAAAGAAATCGAAGACAATTTCAGCTAGTGGGATTTGATAGATAACATTGACACGATTTTCATCAATATAATCCATAGTCACGAAGTCTCCACGCTTGCGTTGTGCCAACTCCATAACTGCACCAACAAACTCCTGTGGAACCATGATCTGGGCTTTAACATAAGGTTCTTCAATGGTAGCAATCTTAGTTGGATCTGGGAACTCGGATGGGTTAGATACATCCATAGACTCCCCATCAGTTTGATTGACTTTGTAGATAACAGACGGAGCTGTCATGATGAGGTCGATATTGAACTCACGCTCTAAACGTTCTTGGATAACATCCATATGGAGAAGTCCAAGGAAACCACAACGGAAACCAAAACCAAGAGCTTGAGATGTTTCTGGTTCAAACTGCAAGCTAGCGTCATTCAGTTGCAATTTTTCAAGGGCTTCACGAAGATCGTTGTATTTGTTAGACTCGATTGGATAAAGACCTGCAAAGACCATCGGATTCATCTGCTTGTAGCCATCTAGTGGCTCTGAAGCAGGATTGGTTGCTAATGTAACTGTATCACCAACACGAGTATCTTGAACCGTCTTGATAGAAGCCGCGATATAACCAACATCACCCGTTGCTAGGAAATCACGCCCTACAGCTTTGGGTGTGAAAATTCCGACCTCAGTAACATCAAAGGTTTTACCATTACTCATTAGCTGAATCTTATCACCTGGTTTGACTACCCCATCCATAACACGAACTTGGAGGATAACCCCACGATAAGCATCGTAAACTGAGTCGAAAATCAAAGCCTTAAGTGGTGCAGTAACATCACCAGTTGGGGCTGGTACTTTTTCCACGATTTGCTCTAGAATTTCTTCGATACCGATACCCGCCTTGGCAGAAGCCAATACTGCTTCGCTAGCGTCTAGACCAATGACATCTTCGATTTCTGTACGCACGCGCTCTGGATCTGCTGCTGGAAGGTCAATCTTGTTAATGACAGGCATGATTTCCAAATCATTATCCAAAGCAAGATAAACGTTAGCAAGGGTTTGAGCTTCAATCCCTTGGGCTGCATCGACCACTAAAATAGCTCCCTCACAGGCAGCAAGCGAACGCGAAACTTCATAGGTAAAGTCAACGTGTCCTGGTGTGTCGATCAAGTGGAAAATATAGGTCTCACCATCTTTAGCAGTATAATTTAGCTCAATAGCATTGAGTTTGATGGTAATTCCACGCTCACGCTCCAAATCCATACTATCAAGAAGTTGGGCCTGCATTTCGCGACTAGAAACTGTTTCAGTCGCTTCCAAAATACGGTCTGCTAAAGTTGACTTCCCATGGTCAATATGGGCAATGATAGAGAAGTTACGAATCTTCTCCTGTCGTTTTTTCAATTCTTCTAAGTTCATCATTCTCTTCCTTTCAGGGTATCTATTAATTATAAATTGTTTTTAACATTTTGACAAGACCATACCCTGCTAGGAGTACTAATCTTCAGCAA
>CAURIB010000120.1:0-5458 GCA_963524795.1 uncultured Streptococcus sp. | reverse complement strand
AAACACCCCAAAAGTTAGATTTTTATGTCTAACTTTTGGGGTGCAGTTCAGAAAAACCTTGATACTATGCGTTTTAATTTCTTCATTTTTTGATAAAATTGAGTTTTTGTCTAACCTTCTTTACATTTACTATAGATAACGTTCAGCGATGGCTGCATCACCTGGGTAGGTTTCTTTTTTACCCTGAATGATTTGGTAGCAGTCAGCTCCTTTACCAGCGATAATGACGGCATCTTCAGCTTGGCTCGTAATAGCCATAGCAGCCTTGATGGCTTGCTCACGGTCAGCAATCTTTTCAACAGGATGATGGATATAGCTACTGATTTCATCTGCAATGGCCATCGGATCTTCGTAGTTTGGATCATCAGCTGTTAGAAAGACTTGAATTTCAGGATGTTGATTGAGGAGAAGTCCAAAGTCCTTACGACGGCTTTCTCCCTTATTTCCAGTTGAACCAAGTACTAGAGCAATTTTTCCAGTCTGATGAGTTTCAACCACAGAGATTAGTTTTTTCAAGCTATCACCATTATGGGCGTAGTCAATGAAAACTTTTGCGCCATTTTTTTGAGTGAGAACTTCCATACGGCCAGGGACGCGAGTAGACGCAATCCCTTTTTTGATATCTTCCAGACTAGCACCTAAACGAAGGCAGGCAAGTCCAGCAGCAACGGCATTTTCTTGGTTAAAATGTCCAATCAACTGGATATCATAGTCTCCTGCTAATTTACCAGTAGCTGAGAAGCTAAAGGCTTTGGAGTTTTCGATTTGGTTACTTGACTGGCTACCATAGAAGTCATGTTCTTGATTTTCTACTTGTTCCTTCAAGACTGAAAAATGGTCCATATCACTATTAATGACAACTGCTCGGCTATTTTTCATCAAGAGACGCTTGTGATAGAAGTAGTCTTCAAAGTTAGGATGCTCAATTGGACCAATATGGTCAGGGGTGATGTTTAGAAAAACTCCCACGTCGAAAGTTAAACCATATACTCGATTGACCAGATAAGCTTGGCTGGAAACTTCCATTACCAGATGGGTTCTACCATTCTTAACCGCTTGAGCCATCATATTAAAGAGATCAATATTTTCAGGTGTTGAAAAGGAAGATTTAAAGAATGTCTTACCATCTAAAGTTGTATTCATTGTCGACAAGAGGGCTGTTGGGTAGCGTTGAGACAAGATATGATAGGCAAAGTAAGCCGCTGTTGTTTTTCCCTTGGTTCCTGTAAAGGCTAGAATTTTAAGTTTATCCTGCGGATTACCATAAAATTCCATGGCAAGCAAACTCATAGCCTTCTTAATATTGCTAACAACGATAACGGGAATACCTACTTCATAGTCCTGCTCAGCCACGTACCAACCAAGCCCTTGTGCGATAGCTGAAAATAGATATTCTTTTTTAAAGGCAGCTCCTTTTGCAAAAAATAGAGTATTTTCTTTGGTTGTGCGGCTATCGTAACTGATGCTGTCAAAAATAACATCGCTGTAGTTGTAGTGGTAATGTCCTTGGTCGATAATCTCACGGAAGAGACCATCCTTCTTTAAAATATCTAATATAGTTTCTATCTTTATCATACTTTCTATTGTATACCTTAAGTCTGAATTTTACAAGTAACAAGGAAAAGTTTATAATGGAAGATAAGGAAGAATTCCTAGTGATTAAAAATGAATGAGGAAGTTATGTCTAACGAAAATAATCATCAGCAGGCCCAGATGTTACGAGGGACTGCTTGGCTTACAGCTAGTAACTTTATCAGTCGCCTGCTCGGAGCTATTTACATCATTCCCTGGTATATCTGGATGGGGACTTATGCCGCTAAGGCCAATGGACTCTTCACTATGGGTTACAATATCTACGCTTGGTTCTTGTTGATTTCGACAGCAGGTATCCCTGTGGCAGTCGCAAAGCAAGTTGCCAAGTATAACACCATGCATGAGGAAGAGCATAGTTTTGCCCTGATTCGGAGTTTCCTAGGCTTTATGACAGGACTTGGTGTGGTCTTTGCTTTAATCTTGTATCTCTTTGCCCCTTGGTTAGCAGATCTTTCTGGTGTTGGTAAGGAGCTCATCCCCATTATGCAGAGTCTAGCTTGGGCTGTCTTGATCTTCCCGTCTATGAGTGTTATCCGTGGATTTTTCCAAGGGATGAATAATCTTAAACCTTATGCCATGAGTCAAATTGCTGAGCAGGTTATTCGTGTGATTTGGATGCTCTTAGCAACCTTTATCATCATGAAACTTGGTTCAAAAGATTATCTATCAGCAGTTACCCAGTCTACCTTTGCGGCCTTTGTGGGAATGGTAGCTAGTTTTGCAGTCTTGATCTATTACCTTTACAAAGAAGGAATGCTTCAAAAAGTTTTTGAAACTCGAGATAAGATTGATAGTAAGGGTCTCTTGGTTGATACCATTAAGGAAGCTATTCCTTTTATCTTGACTGGTTCGGCTATTCAGCTTTTCCAAATCTTGGACCAAAATACCTTTATCAATAGCATGAAGTGGTTTACCAACTATAGTAATGAAGACTTAATTATCATGTTTTCTTATTTCTCTGCTAATCCTAATAAAATCACTATGATTTTGATTTCGGTTGGAGTTTCGATTGGTAGTGTTGGTCTGCCTCTCTTGACGGAGAACTATGTCAAGGGGGATTTACCAGCAGCTGCTCGTTTGGTGCAAGATAGTATCACCATGCTCTTCCTATTCCTCTTACCTGCAACAGTTGGAGTAGTCATGGTTGGTGAACCTCTCTATACAGTCTTTTACGGTAAGCCAGATAGTTTGGCTATGGGCTTGTTTGTCTTTGCAGTTTTACAGTCAACCATTCTTGGTTTGTACATGGTCTTGTCCCCTATGCTTCAGGCCATGTTCCGTAACCGCAAGGCGGTTCTTTACTTTGTCTATGGATCTATTGCCAAAATCGTTCTACAATTACCATCAATAGCGATTTTCCATAGTTATGGTCCTCTAATTTCAACAACAATCGGTCTTATCATCCCTAATGTCTTGATGTACCGTGATATATGTGAGGTGACAGGTGCACGGCGAAAGATTATTCTGAAGAGAACAATTCTAGTAACCATTTTGACTCTAGTTATGTTTATCCTTGTAGGATTCTTACAATGGATGATTGGCTTTGTCTTCCAACCATCAGGTCGTTTCTGGAGTTTCCTTTACGTGCTTCTAATCGGAACTATAGGTGGAGGCCTCTACGGTATCATGACTCTTCGAATTCGACTCTTAGATAAGGTCATTGGACAGGCTCAAGCAGATCGTCTACGGACACGTTTAAAACTATCATAAAGATTTATAAATAAAATGAATAATTTGAACTTTCCTATCCGGAAAAATTTAAATTGTTCATTTTTTTATTTAAAAAATAGGATAAAATATAAAATTAGTAGAAAAAAATCTATAATTTGGTAAAAATTAGATAAAATCGCTTGACTAAAAAAAACAATAGCTGTATAATGATACAAATATTTAAATTTGGAGGTTCTGAATATGAAAAAGTCTAAGGCAAAATACCTGACGCTGGCAGGCCTTGCCCTAAGTGCCGGTCTACTATTGGCGGCTTGTAGCAACTCAGCTAGTTCAACTAAAACATACAACTATGTCTATTCTAGCGATCCGTCTAGTTTGAACTATCTTGCAGAAAACCGTGCAACAACCAATGACATCGTTACCAATTTGGTAGATGGGTTGATGGAAAATGACCAATACGGTAACTACGTTCCATCCTTAGCAGAGGATTGGAGTGTTTCTCAGGACGGTTTGACATACACTTATAAACTTCGTAAAGATGCTAAGTGGTATACCTCTGAAGGTGAAGAATATGCTCCAGTAACTGCCCAAGATTTTGTAACTGGTTTGAAATATGCTGCTGATAAAAAATCCGAAGCTTTGTACCTGGTTCAAGATTCTGTAGCAGGTTTGGATGACTATATCAACGGTAAAACAACTGACTTTTCAACTGTCGGTGTTAAGGCGATTGACGACCAAACAGTTCAGTACACTTTGACACGACCAGAATCTTATTGGAATTCTAAAACAACATCAACCATTCTCTTCCCTGTCAATGCAGACTTCCTGAAATCAAAAGGGGATGACTTTGGTAAGGTAGACCCTTCTAGCATTTTGTACAATGGACCTTTCTTGATGAAATCCTTTGTTTCAAAATCTGTCATCGAATTCAAGAAAAATCCCAACTACTGGGATGAAAAAAATGTCTTTGTAGATGATGTGAAATTGGCCTATTATGATGGTAGTGACCAAGATGCACTAGCACGTAACTTTGTAGAAGGAGTCTATAGCTACGCGCGTCTCTATCCAAATAGCTCAAGCTTTGAAGGCATTAAAGAGAAGAACAAGGATAACATCATCTATAGTATGCAAAATGCAACTTCTTATTACTTGAACTTCAACTTGGACAGAAAATCTTATAACTTCACTTCTAAATCCTCAGATATCGAAAAGAAATCAACCCAAGAAGCAGTTCTGAATAAAAACTTCCGTCAAGCCTTCAACTATGCTTATAACCGTACAGCCTATGGAGCACAATCTCAAGGGGAGGACGGAGCAACAAAGATTATTCGTAACTTGGTTGTACCTCCAACATTTGTAAGTATCAACGGAAAAGACTTTGGCGATGTTGTTTCAGAAAAGATGGTCAACTATGGCCAAGAATGGCAAGGAATCAACTTTGCAGATGCGCAAGATCCATACTACAATCCTGACAAGGCTAAAGCTAAATTTGCAGAAGCTAAGAAAGAATTGGAAGCTAAGGGTGTACAATTCCCAATCCACTTGGATGTAACAGTTGACCAATCAGCTAAAAAAGGTGTACTTGAAGCAAGTTCTTTGAAACAATCCATCGAATCTGTTCTAGGAGCTGAGAATGTGGTTATCGATATCCAACAGCTATCAACAGATGACTTTGACAACTCTAGCTACCTAGCTCAAACCGCAGCTCAAAAAGACTTTGATATCTATAATGGCGGTTGGAGTGCTGACTACTTGGATCCATCAAGCTATCTTGATATCTTAAATGTCAATAACGGAGGTATGTTGCAAAACCTTGGTCTAGAACCAGGTGAGGTCAATGACAAGGCTAAGGCAGTTGGTCTGGATACTTACACTCAAATGTTAGAAGAAGCGAACAAGGAGCAAGAACCAGCAAAACGTTATGAAAAATATGCGGAAATTCAAGCTTGGCTCGTTGATAGCGCTCTTGCTATTCCAAACGTTTCTCAGGGTGGAACACCGACCTTGAGAAAGACAGTTCCATTCTCATCGCCATTCTCACAAGCTGGAAATAAGGGTGTCGAATCATACAAGTATCTCAAGTTACAAGATAAGACTGTAACGGCTGATGAGTATGAAAAAGCGAAAGAAAAATGGCTAAAAGAAAAAGAAGAATCTAATAAAAAAGCCCAAGAAGAACTGGCAAAACACGTTA
>CAURIB010000119.1:0-5469 GCA_963524795.1 uncultured Streptococcus sp. | reverse complement strand
TTTGAGTTGGAAGAAGGAAAATTTTATACACTGCTAGGAGCTTCTGGTTCAGGAAAATCAACCATCCTCAATATCATTGCAGGTTTGCTGGATGCAACAACTGGTGATATCATGCTAGACGGTGTCCGTATCAATGATATCCCGACCAATAAACGTGATGTTCATACGGTCTTCCAATCTTACGCCTTGTTCCCACATATGAATGTGTTTGAAAATGTTGCTTTTCCATTGCGATTGCGTAAGGTCGATAAAAAAGAAATCGAAAAACGTGTCTTAGAAGTTCTCAAGATGGTTCAGTTAGAAGGTTTTGAAAAACGTTCGATTCGTAAACTATCTGGTGGACAACGCCAGCGTGTAGCTATTGCGCGTGCGATTATCAACCAGCCACGTGTGGTACTCTTGGATGAGCCCTTGTCAGCCCTTGACTTGAAGTTGCGGACAGACATGCAGTACGAACTACGTGAACTGCAACAACGCTTGGGTATTACCTTTGTCTTTGTTACTCACGATCAGGAAGAAGCCTTGGCCATGAGTGACTGGATTTTTGTCATGAATGACGGTGAGATTGTTCAGTCTGGGACACCAGTTGATATCTATGATGAGCCCATTAACCACTTTGTTGCAACCTTCATCGGTGAATCAAATATCTTGCCAGGAACCATGATTGAGGACTACTTGGTCGAGTTCAATGGCAAACGATTTGAAGCGGTCGATGGCGGGATGAAGCCAAATGAACCGGTCGAAGTCGTCATTCGTCCAGAGGACTTGCGCATTACTCTTCCAGAAGAAGGAAAACTTCAAGTGAAGGTCGATACGCAGCTCTTCCGTGGAGTTCACTATGAGATTATAGCCTATGATGAACTTGGGAACGAATGGATGATTCACTCGACTCGTAAGGCTATCGTGGGTGAGGAAATCGGTCTGGACTTTGAACCAGAAGACATCCACATCATGCGTCTTAACGAAACAGAAGAAGAGTTCGATGCTCGTATTGAGGAGTATGTAGAAATAGAAGAGCAAGAAGCAGGTTTGATTAACGCTATCGAGGAGGAAAGAGATGAAGAAAACAACCTCTAAACTCTTTGTAGTGCCCTACATGCTTTGGATTGCCCTCTTTGTATTGGCACCCTTGGTCTTGATTTTTGGACAATCCTTTTTCAACATTGAAGGCCAGTTCAGTTTAGAAAACTATAAATCTTACTTTGCGTCACAAAATTTGACCTATCTTAAAATGAGTCTCAACTCTGTCCTCTATGCAGGGATTGTGACTTTAGTGACGCTTCTTATCAGTTATCCAACAGCCCTCTTTTTGACTCGTCTCAAGCACCGTCAACTTTGGCTTATGCTGATTATCCTGCCGACTTGGATCAACCTTCTCCTTAAGGCCTATGCCTTTATCGGAATTTTTGGTCAAAATGGTTCTATCAACCAATTCCTAGAATTTATCGGAATCGGTTCTCAGCAGTTGCTCTTTACAGATTTCTCCTTTATCTTTGTCGCAAGCTATATCGAGCTTCCATTTATGATTTTGCCTATCTTTAACGTTTTGGACGATATGGATAACAATCTCATCAATGCCAGCTATGACTTGGGTGCAACCAAGTGGGAAACCTTCCGCCACGTTATTTTCCCTCTGTCTATGAACGGGGTGCGAAGCGGAGTTCAATCTGTCTTTATCCCAAGTTTGAGTCTCTTCATGTTGACCCGTTTGATTGGGGGGAACCGAGTGATTACTTTGGGGACTGCAATCGAGCAAAACTTCCTGACCAATGACAACTACGGTATGGGTTCAACTATTGGTGTTGTTCTTATCCTGACCATGTTTATCACTATGTGGGTGACTAAGGAAAGGAGAGAACGATGAAAAAATTATCAAATCTTTATCTAGCCTTTGTCTTTATCGTCCTTTATTTGCCAATCTTTTACCTGATCGGATATGCCTTCAATGCTGGGGATGATATGAATAGCTTTACAGGCTTTAGTTTGTCTCACTTTGAAACCATGTTTGGAGATGGAAGACTCATGCTCATCTTGGTTCAGACCTTTTTACTAGCCTTTCTATCAGCCTTGATAGCAACAGTGATTGGGACTTTTGGTGCTATTTACATTTATCAATCACGTAAAAAATACCAAGAAGCCTTTCTATCACTCAATAATATCCTCATGGTTGCACCCGACGTTATGATTGGTGCCAGCTTCTTGATTCTATTTACCCAACTCAAGTTTTCACTTGGTTTTCTGACTGTTCTGTCTAGTCACGTAGCCTTCTCCATTCCTATCGTAGTGCTCATGGTTTTGCCTCGATTAAAAGAGATGAATGGAGATATGATTCATGCAGCCTATGACCTTGGTGCCAGCCAGTTCCAGATGTTCAAGGAAATTATGCTTCCTTACCTAACACCGTCTATCATTGCAGGATACTTCATGGCTTTCACCTATTCACTAGATGACTTTGCTGTGACCTTCTTTGTAACGGGGAATGGTTTTTCAACCCTCTCAGTTGAGATATACTCTCGAGCTCGTAAGGGAATTTCTCTAGAAATCAATGCCCTTTCAGCCTTGGTCTTTCTCTTTAGTATTATCCTGGTTGTCGGATATTACTTTATTTCACGTGAGAAGGAGGAGCAAGCATGAAACGACTCTATTCATTTTTAGCAGGAATTCTAGCCATTATCCTTGTCTTGTGGGGAATTTCCTATCATCTTGATAGTAAAATCAATAGCCGTGATAGTCAAAAATTGGTTATCTACAACTGGGGAGACTATATCGCCCCTGAACTTCTGGAGAAATTTACAGAAGAAACAGGAATCCAAGTTCAGTATGAGACCTTTGACTCCAACGAAGCCATGTATACCAAGATTAAGCAGGGGGGTACAACCTATGATATTGCCATCCCAAGTGAGTACATGATTAACAAGATGAAGGATGAAGACCTTCTAGTTCCACTGGATTATAGTAAGATTGAGGGCATTGAGAATATCGGTCCAGAGTTTCTCAACCAGTCCTTTGACCCAAACAATCAGTACTCTATCCCCTACTTCTGGGGGACCTTGGGAATCGTCTACAATGAGACTATGGTGGAAGAAGCGCCTGAACATTGGGACGACCTTTGGAAGCCAGAGTATAAAAACTCTATTATGCTTTTTGATGGGGCGCGTGAAGTGCTTGGTTTAGGTCTTAACTCATTAGGCTATAGCCTCAACTCAAAAGATCCACAGCAGTTGGAGGAAACGGTAGATAAGCTCTATAAGCTAACACCGAATATCAAGGCTATTGTGGCGGATGAGATGAAGGGTTACATGATTCAGAATAATGCTGCCATTGGTGTGACCTTCTCAGGAGAAGCTAGCCAGATGCTAGAGAAAAATGAAAATCTCCGCTATGTCGTACCGACAGAGGCAAGTAACCTCTGGTTTGACAATATGGTCATTCCTAAGACTGTCAAGAACCAGGATGCAGCCTATGCCTTCATCAACTTTATGTTGAAACCTGACAATGCTCTAAAAAATGCAGAGTATGTCGGCTATTCAACACCAAACAATGCTGCTAAGGAAATGCTTCCAGAGGAGACAAAAGAAGACAAGTCCTTTTATCCAGATGCAGAAACAATGAAACACCTAGAAGTTTATGAGAAATTTGACCATAAATGGACAGGAAAATATAGTGACCTCTTCCTACAATTCAAGATGTATCGGAAGTAGGAATAAACAAAAAGAACGAATCAGTCAAACTGGTTCGTTTTTTGAATAGTTGTATAGTTGTGTATTTTTTCTATCCTATTTGCTTATTTTATAGCCTAGTAGTATACTAAGTTTATAATAATAGAAAGCGGTAACAAATCATGAAAATGTCTACTTTTTTCAAAAAAGTTATTGGCCAACCTTTTTGATTGTTAACGAAACAATTATACTATTCCATTTAAAGGATGGCTTGGATCAACAATACCTAACAAATGATTCCATACATTGGGTGATAGGCACCTTTATATTTGTAAATATTTTAGTGGCTGTGTTTAGTAATATGAAAATTGGAGATAAAGAAAAGTAATAGCGGTAAGAATAATATATCCTGAAAAAGTAATTAGAGATATAGGGATTTGATTATTTAAATGAGGATTATTTCCAGTTGACGCAGGCTTAAAAAAACGATATAATAAGAAAGTTGGGAATTGATTTTCTCTCCATCTTAGTTCAGAGAATTGGCGGTGCTGCGAGCCATCTAAGATAGAAAATCATGCTACTCAATCTAACAATTGCATAAGAATCAAAGAATGACAAGTTCATTGAATGAAGGTGGTACCGCGGTTTTTCGCCCTTCGTGATATGGATTTGTCTTTTATTTTTGGAGGTGTTTATGAGAACATTTCTTGTCAAACAAAAATTTCGCCTAGGTGGTGAACGCTTTGATATCAAGGATGAAATGGGCAATGTCGCCTATCAGGTTGAAGGTTCATTTTTTAAGATTCCTAAAACCTTTACCATCTATGATGTTGCTGGTGAACAGGTTAGTGAGATTAGTAAGGAAGTCTTAACTTTCCTACCTCGTTTTGAAATTCAACTGAGTAACGGTGATCATTTTTATATCCGAAAGAAGTTGACTTTCTTCAGAGATAAGTATGAGTTTGATAATCTCGGTCTTCGTATCGAAGGAAATGTCTGGGATTTGAATTTTAAATTGCTGGACGACCGTGACCAAGTGATTGCTGAGATTACCAAGGAACTCTTCCATTTAACCTCTACCTATACCGTAACCGTCTATGACGAATCTTATGCAGACCTAGTCATTTCCCTCTGTGTCGCTATCGACTATGTGGAAATGCTAGAAAGCCAATCAAATTAGTAAAAAGGAGATACATATGAAACAATTATCTAGTGCACAAGTCCGCCAAATGTGGCTTGATTTCTGGGCTACAAAAGGCCACTCAGTAGAACCATCCGTTAGCTTGGTTCCAGTAAACGACCCAACACTTTTGTGGATCAACTCAGGGGTTGCCACTCTTAAAAAATACTTTGATGGAACCATCATTCCTGAAAACCCACGTATTACCAATGCTCAAAAGGCAATCCGTACCAACGATATCGAAAACGTAGGGAAGACTGCTCGTCACCATACTATGTTTGAAATGTTGGGGAACTTCTCAATCGGGGATTACTTCCGTGACGAAGCAATTACATGGGCATATGAGCTTTTGACAAGTCCTGAGTGGTTTGACTTCCCTAAAGACAAACTTTACATGACTTATTATCCAGATGACAAGGATTCATACAATCGCTGGATTGAAGTGGGAGTAGATCCAAGTCACTTGATTCCAATTGAGGACAACTTCTGGGAAATCGGTGCGGGACCTTCTGGACCTGATACAGAAATCTTCTTTGACCGTGGAGAAGCCTTTGACCCAGAAAACATCGGTCTTCGTCTTCTTGCAGAAGATATCGAAAACGACCGTTATATCGAAATCTGGAACATTGT
>CAURIB010000118.1:0-5507 GCA_963524795.1 uncultured Streptococcus sp. | reverse complement strand
GAGTTAAATGAATTTGCAGAACGTTATCAAATTCCTGTTGTTACCAGTCTTTTGGGACAGGGAACGATAGCAACTAGCCATCCCCTATTTTTGGGAATGGGCGGAATGCATGGTTCCTTTGCAGCAAATATTGCTATGACTGAAGCTGACTTTATGATTTCGATTGGTTGTCGCTTTGATGATCGCTTGACTGGAAATCCTAAGACTTTTGCTAAGAATGCTAAAGTCGCTCACATCGACATCGACCCAGCTGAGATTGGAAAGATAATCTCTGTTGATATCCCTGTTGTTGGAGATGCCAAGAAGGCCCTAGAGCTCTTGCTCTCTGAACCAACTGTTCATAATAACACTGAGAAATGGATTGAGAAAGTAACTCAAGATAAGAACCGTGTTCGTTCTTACGATAAGAAGGAACGTGTCGTCCAACCACAAGCAGTTATAGAACGTGTGGGTGAATTGACCAAGGGTGATGCCATTGTCGTAACAGACGTTGGGCAACATCAAATGTGGACTGCTCAATACTATCCTTACCAAAATGAGCGTCAACTGGTAACGTCAGGTGGTCTAGGAACCATGGGATTCGGTGTTCCTGCAGCTATCGGAGCCAAGATTGCAAATCCGGATAAGGAAGTTGTTCTCTTTGTTGGAGATGGTGGTTTCCAGATGACCAATCAGGAACTGGCAATCTTGAATGTTTACAAGATTCCAATCAAGGTCATTATGCTCAATAACCATTCACTTGGAATGGTTCGCCAGTGGCAGGAGTCTTTCTATGAAGGAAGAACTTCGGAGTCTGTATTTGAAACACTACCTGATTTTCAGCTCATGGCCCAGGCTTATGGTATTCAAAACTATAAGTTTGACAATCCTGAGACCTTGGCAAAGGACTTAGAAGTTATTTTGGAAGATGTTCCTATGTTCATCGAGGTTGATATTTCCCGTAAAGAGCATGTTCTTCCAATGGTTCCAGCTGGTAAGAGCAATCATGAGATGTTGGGGGTGAAGTTCAATGCGTAGAATGTTAACAGCAAAACTTCAAAATCGCTCAGGAGTTCTAAACCGTTTTACAGGTGTTCTGTCTCGCCGTCAGGTCAATATTGAAAGTATCTCTGTTGGAGCAACGGAAGATCCGAATGTATCACGTATTACCCTGATCATTGATGTCGCTTCACATGACGAAGTCGAACAAATCATCAAACAGCTCAATCGTCAGATTGATGTGATTCGCATTCGTGATATCACAGATAAACCCCACTTGGAACGTGAAGTTATACTCGTAAAGGTATCAGCACCTGCTGAAAAACGTGCAGAGATTCTGGCTATTATACAGCCTTTCCGTGCAACAGTAGTGGATGTGGCTCCAAGTTCCATTACCATTCAAATGACTGGAAATGCAGAAAAGAGCGAAGCTTTATTACGAGTGATTCGACCGTATGGTATTCGCAATATCGCTCGTACGGGTGCAACTGGATTTACCCGCGACTAAAAATCCAACCTAAATTAGTTACACTAGCCTAAAAGGCAATAACCTAAAAGGCAATAAATAGATAGAAAAGAGAGAAAAACTATGGCAGTTCAAATGGAATACGAAAAAGATGTAAAAGTAGCAGCACTTGACGGTAAAAAAATCGCCGTTATCGGTTATGGCTCACAAGGTCATGCTCACGCACAAAACTTGCGTGATACAGGTCATGATGTGATCATCGGTGTGCGCCCAGGTAAATCTTTTGACAAAGCAAAAGAAGATGGTTTTGAGACTTACACAGTAGCTGAAGCTACTAAATTGGCTGATGTCATCATGATCTTGGCACCAGATGAAATCCAAGCAGACCTTTATGCAGAAGAAGTGGCTCCTAACTTGGAAGCTGGTAATGCTCTAGGTTTTGCACATGGATTTAACATCCACTTCGAATTCATTAAAGCTCCAGAAAGTGTTGACGTATTCATGTGTGCTCCTAAAGGGCCAGGTCACTTGGTACGTCGTACCTTCGAAGAAGGATTTGGTGTTCCAGCGCTTTATGCAGTTTATCAAGACGCAACAGGAAATGCTAAAGATATCGCCATGGACTGGGCTAAAGGTGTTGGTTCAGCGCGCGTTGGACTTCTTGAAACAAGCTTTAAAGAAGAAACAGAAGAAGATTTGTTCGGTGAACAAGCAGTTCTTTGTGGTGGTTTAACTGCCTTGATGGAAGCAGGATTCGAAGTCTTGACTGAAGCTGGTTATGCACCAGAATTGGCTTACTTTGAAGTCCTTCACGAAATGAAACTCATCGTTGACTTGATCTACGAAGGTGGATTCAAGAAAATGCGTCAATCAATTTCTAACACTGCCGAGTATGGGGACTATGTTTCAGGTCCACGTGTAATCACTGACCAAGTGAAAGAAAATATGAAGGCTGTTCTTGCTGATATCCAAAATGGTAAATTTGCAAACGACTTCGTAAACGACTATAAAGCTGGTCGTCCAAAATTAACTGCCTACCGTGAGCAAGCAGCTGACCTTGAGATTGAAAAAGTTGGTGTTGAATTACGTAAAGCAATGCCATTTGTCGGCAAAAATGACGATGATGCCTTTAAAATCTATAACTAATATGTAAACAAGAAGGCGAGTTGGGGGGACCGAGCTCGCTTTCACATTTTGATCCTTTCAAGAAAGAGAAAATATGATAAGTGCAAAAGATGTGGTGAAAGCCCATAAAGTTTTGAATGGTGTGGTGGTTGAAACTCCACTAGAATATGATCATTATCTGTCGGAAAAATATGGTGCAAAGATTTATCTTAAAAAAGAAAATGCCCAACGAGTGCGTTCCTTCAAGATTCGAGGTGCCTATTACGCTATTTCTCAGCTTAGCAAAGAAGAACGTGAACGAGGTGTAGTCTGTGCATCAGCAGGCAATCATGCTCAAGGAGTAGCTTACACTTGTAATGAAATGAAGATTCCTGCAACAATTTTCATGCCCATCACAACACCCCAACAAAAAATTGGTCAGGTCCGTTTCTTTGGCGGAGATTTTGTAACTATTAAATTGGTCGGAGATACCTTTGATGCTTCAGCTAAAGCAGCACAAGAGTTTACTCTAGCTGAAAATCGTACTTTTATTGATCCATTTGATGATGCCAATGTTCAAGCAGGACAGGGAACCGTTGCTTATGAAATTTTGGAAGTAGCTCACAAAGAATCTATAAACTTTGACACTATTCTAGTACCTGTTGGTGGAGGTGGTTTGATCGCTGGAGTTTCTACTTATATAAAGGAAACAAATCCAGAGATTGATGTCATTGGTGTAGAAGCCAATGGAGCCCGATCAATGAAGGCGGCCTTTGAAGCGGGTGGGCCTGTCAAACTAAAGGAAATTGACAAATTTGCTGACGGCATTGCAGTTCAGAAGGTTGGGGAATTGACCTATGAAGCGACACGCAAACATGTTGAAACGCTTATTGGTGTAGATGAAGGATTGATTTCTGAAACCTTAATCGATCTCTACTCTAAACAAGGAATTGTAGCAGAGCCTGCAGGAGCTACCAGCATTGCTGCCTTGGAAGTTTTGTCCGATTACATCAAGGGTAAAACCATTTGTTGTATCATTTCTGGAGGGAATAATGACATCAACCGTATGCCAGAGATGGAAGAGCGTGCCTTGATTTATGATGGTATCAAGCATTACTTTGTTGTGAATTTTCCACAACGTCCGGGAGCACTTCGAGAGTTTGTAAATGATATCTTAGGACCAAATGATGATATTACTCGTTTTGAGTATATCAAACGAGCTAGTAAGGGAACAGGACCAGTTTTAATTGGAATTGCTTTATCTGATAAGCACGATTATGCTAGCCTTATTCGTAGAATGGAAAGTTTTGACCCAGCCTATATTAATTTGAATGGCAATGAAACTCTTTATAATATGCTTGTTTAAATTCCTATGAAATTTTTATCATATTATTTGCCTAACCTATTTACGAGTGCTATAATGTAAGTGAAGAAAGGGGGAGATTCCCATGGTTTTACAAGTTATACTTGTTCTATTTATTCTAATGCTTATTGTTGGAGCTATTTTAGTGAGCTCTATCTATGTCGTTCGACAACAGTCGGTGGCTATTATTGAACGGTTCGGTAAGTATCAAAAGTTGAGCAACAGTGGTATTCATCTGCGTGCACCATTTGGCATTGATAAGATTGCCGCTCGAGTACAATTACGACTCTTGCAAAGTGAAATCGTAGTAGAAACCAAGACCCAAGATAACGTGTTCGTTACTATGAATGTTGCGACACAATACCGTGTAAATGAGCAAAACGTTACTGATGCTTACTATAAACTAATGAGACCTGAAGCTCAAATCAAATCTTATATTGAAGATGCATTGCGTTCATCTGTTCCTAAGTTAACTTTGGATGAATTGTTTGAGAAAAAGGATGAAATTGCATTAGAAGTTCAAAAACAAGTAGCAGAAGAAATGTCAACATATGGGTACATTATCGTTAAGACGCTCATTACCAAAGTAGAGCCGGATGCCGAAGTCAAACAATCTATGAACGAGATCAATGCTGCTCAACGTAAAAGAGTTGCAGCACAAGAATTGGCTGAAGCAGATAAAATTAAGATCGTAACAGCGGCCGAAGCAGAGGCAGAAAAAGATCGCCTACACGGTGTGGGGATCGCAGAGCAACGTAAAGCAATTGTTGATGGACTTGCTGATTCTATTATCGAATTAAAAGGAGCCAATGTTGAATTAACTGAAGAGCAAATTATGTCAATCCTATTAACCAACCAGTATTTAGATACATTGAATAATTTTGCAGAAAAAGAAGGTAATAATACAATTTTCTTACCAGCAAATCCTAATGGAGTTGAAGATATACGAACCCATATATTATCGGCTTTGAAAGCTAAGTAAATATAATCTTAACGTTTTATTTGATTGACTATATGTTTTTTTATTGACAAATGCCATAAAAACGTATACAATTAAATATCGTAAAGAATAAAATAGGAGAAAAACATGGCTAAGTCTAACTTTGAAAAAGTAGAATCAGTTGTTAGCTGGGTTCGTGATAAGAAGATCACTGGTTATCGTATTTCTAAAGAAACGAATGCACGTGAAATGTCTATCATTGCTCTGGCTCAAGGACGTGCAAAAGTTAAAAATATTTCCTTTGAAACAGCCCTTGGATTAATTGATTTCTATGAAAAAAATCATGAAAAATTTGAAGATTAATCTTTGGATACCAGCAGACTCTACTTTAGGGTCTGCTTTTTATTTACGAGACTATAAAATAGCCTTACTATGATCTGCTCAACGAGTCTATTTGTTAGAATGAATTAGCTTGATAGGGAACAGAGTGATTTTAGCCATAAAAATCTAAGAAAAGACCAGGAATATAACTAGAGGCATTTCGTGATTAGGAAGCAGGAGACAGAGGCTAGCGAGCACAGGAGTGAGTTTTCAAATACATAAAAGAGGCTGGGACAAAAGTCCTAGCCTCTCAATTGTCTTTGGATTGTCGAGCA
>CAURIB010000117.1:0-5532 GCA_963524795.1 uncultured Streptococcus sp. | reverse complement strand
GGTGGGACAACGAAATCGAATTCTAACGAATTACCGATTTCTGTCCCACTCTCTTATCATGATTTGTCTCATAAAAATGCACTAAGTTTACGCTTCTGTTCCAGCTTCTGGCATGATGAGCCAAAGAATGAGGTAAGCAAGAATTCCTGATCCACCTAGCAATGTGAAAAGAATCCAAAGTCCACGAACAAGTGTTGCATCAATATCTAAATAGTCAGCAAGACCTGCACAAACACCTGCAATTTTTTTATCTTGAACATTGCGAACTAAACGTTTTTCCATACCAACAGTCTCCTTAGCATTACTTTTATTCTCAATTTATTTTATCATCAAAGTAAATATTTTGCAATAGTCTTCCTCATTTATATTGCGAAAACCTATCAATCCTTCCCTCATAACCTTGTTTTTTCTTCTCATACAGCAGAAAAAGTGGGGATTCCTCCACCACTTTCACTTTTTAATCTTCAATTTCGATTTCAAGATCATCGCCAAGGTCAAGAGTCACTTCTTGATTAGCTACTTCTGATTCTACTGGTGCAACTTTTTCATCGGCTACTGCATCGTCTTCAATCAAGCCAAACTTGACACGAACTTGGTGGTCAATCTCGTCAAAAATTTCTGGGTGATCTGCCAAGTATTTCTTAGCATTTTCAGAACCTTGTCCGATCTTTTCGTCTTTATAAGAATACCATGCTCCCGCTTTCTTGATGATGTCAAGATCACTTGCAATCTTCAAAAGCTCACCAGTTCTTGAAATTCCTTCACCATACATGATTTCAACAAAGGCTTCTTTAAATGGTGGAGCCACCTTGTTTTTAACAACCTTAATCTTGGTCTCCTTACCTACGCTAGTATCTTTTTGGTCACCAGTTCCCTTGATTTGTGTACTTCCACGAACATCCAAACGGACAGAAGCATAGAATTTAAGGGCACGCCCACCAGGAGTTGTTTCTGGATTACCAAACATAACCCCTACTTTTTCACGCAACTGGTTGATAAAGATAGCAATCGTTTTTGTCTTATTGATAGAAGCTCCGAGTTTACGCATAGCTTGACTCATCATACGAGCTTGAAGACCAACATGGCTATCTCCGATATCCCCATCAATTTCCGCACGAGGAACAAGGGCTGCAACAGAGTCGATAACGACAAGGTCAACCGCACCTGAATCGATCAATTTCCCTGCAATTTCAAGACCTTGCTCACCTGAGTCTGGTTGTGACAAGAGCAATTCATCAATATTAACACCAAGAGCTGCTGCATAGGCTGGATCAAGAGCGTGTTCCGCATCGATAAAGGCTGCAATTCCGCCTTCTTTTTGCGCTTGCGCTACCGCATGAAGGGCAACTGTTGTCTTACCTGATGACTCTGGCCCATAGATTTCAATGATCCGTCCCTTTGGATAACCACCTGATCCGAGTGCAATATCAAGAGCCAAAGAGCCCGAACTCATCACCTGGACTTTCTGCTCTGCACGTTCACCCAAGCGCATGATTGACCCTTTACCAAAGTCTTTTTCGATCAATTTAAGGGCATCATTCAAGGCTTTTTCACGATCAGCACCGAATTTTTTGCCAATTTCGTCTAATTTTTTTGTTGGTTTTTTCGCCATTTTATTCTCCTGTATTCTAATAGTCCTAAGACCTTCTTCTATTATAACAAATCTCCAGCACTTAATAAAGCTTTGCGAACTAGGTTAAAGGCATGTAAGACTGCAATTTCTCGAACATCTGAACGACTTCTACCTGCGATATTAGCCTGGATAACTTCTGTACCCGAAGCTTGCGCTAAAGCAATAAAGACTGTACCTGCTGGATGACCTTCTAGACTATCTGGGCCAGCTACTCCCGTCAAACTAATTCCAAAATCTGACTGGGTTTTGATGCGCGCCTGTTCAGCCATTTTTTCAGCAGTAAAGGCTGAGACGACTCCATGTTTTTCCAATTCAGCTTGTGGAATATCAAGCATCTTAGATTTTTCTTCAAGGCTATAGGTCACAAAGCCACCTTTAAAGATAGCAGACACACCTGAAAAATCTGCTAAGCTTGCTTGAAATAGTCCTGCCGTCAAGCTTTCTGCTGCGGTAATGGTTTTCTTTTGTTTTTTCAACTCTTCTACTACTAGGCTAGCCAAGCTAGTTTCTTCTCCATAGCCATAGCAAATTTTTCGAAGAGAAAGCCCCTCAAAGGTCTCTCTTTCAAGGATTTCCTCTGCTAACTCAACTAGAACACGATCCGCTTCTTCCTGACTGTTCGCCTTGGTAGACAAGCGAAGAGTCACCTCTCCAGTTTTAGCGTAAGGCGCTATGGTTGGATCCGTTTGCTGATCAATCAAATCTGATAGAATCGTCACTAGCTGACTTTCACCAATGCCAAAGAAACGCATGACATGCGAATACAGCTTAGAGCCTGTTGTCAATCTCGGAAGTAACTCATTTAAGACCATGGGTTTCAACTCACTTGGAGGTCCTGGTAGGACAACATAAGTGACTCCCGCAACCTTAATTATGCCACCTACTGCTAGACCCGTTTCATTTGGTAGCGGAGTCGCACCTTGGATGATTTGCGCTTGGCGCTCGTTGTTAGGAGTACGAGCATAGTCTGGTCTTTGAGCAAAAAAACGATCTAGTTTAGCCTGAGCTTGGGGATCAAAAACCAAATCTCGTCCCAAAAATTTGGCCACAGTTTGCTTGGTCAAGTCATCTTCCGTCGGACCCAAACCTCCCGTTAGAATGACCAGATTACTACGATTGCTAGCGAGCTCCAACAAGGATAAGAGACGACTTTCATTATCTCCCACAGCAGTCTGAAAATAGACATCCACGCCAATTTCAGCTAACTTTTCAGACAAAAATTGAGCATTGGTATTGACAATCTGACCCGTTAAAATCTCTGTCCCGACAGCTATAATTTCTGCTTTCATTTTTTCCTCCTACTTACCTATTCGGATTTCTTTGAAAAAATCGCAGGAAAATTCCTACGATTTGATGGATAGTCTCTTGTTATTCTGACTCTTCAGAAGATGGTGGCAAGTGGCCAAAGAGATTCTCATACAAGACTATATTCGTTTCCAACTCAGTTAACTCAGGTTGATTTACTGAACGGCGCAAGAGATTCTGCATCTCTAATATATGCTCACCAGAAACGATTTGGTAAGAAATTCCGTCAATCATTTCACCTTCACCACGTAATTGCTGAGTTTCGATATTTTTAAACGCATCCTGATACCCCATCAACTGAGGAATGGTTGTTGTTGTAATCTCAATATTTGTCTGCATATTATCACTAAGAGCCTTCAAAATATCTTGGTAGTGACTCACACTGTTCAAACTGAGAATTTTCTCTACAACCTTTTGAATCACTTCACGCTGACGTTTTTGACGACCATAGTCCCCTTCAGGATCCTGATAGCGCATACGTGAATACACTAGCGCCTCGTCACCATTTAGGGTTTGTTCCCCAACACCGATAGAAATCGTATTAAATGGTTCCTGGTCTTGGATAGAGATTGGGAAACCTAGAGTGTTGTTTACTGTGATACCACCTACGGCATCAACCATTCTTTGAAGACCATGCATATTGACCATCACATAACGATCGATGTGGATATTCATCATTTTTTGAATAGTCGAAATAGCCAGTTCTGCGCCACCATCAGCATAGGCAGCATTGAGTTTAGCCTCTCTTACACTACCATCTGGCTGCTGGATTTGCGTCAAAATATCACGCTCCAAACTCATCATGATAGTTTTCTTGGTTTTAGGGTTTACTGTCACCAAGATCATCGAATCGCTGTTACCTGCCCATGGGTCTGTACGCTCAACATTCCCTGTATCCACGCCCATCAGTAAAATCGTCAGAGGTTCAGTCGCTTCAATTACCTTGGTTTCTTCCCCGATTTTTTTATAGGTTTTGGCTAGAGTCTGCGTACCTTGCTGATAAATTGTATAGGCATAAGCTCCTACACCTAGCACCGTCACAAGGACCAAACCCAAAAACATTCCAATTATTTTTTTTACCATACTCTTATTCGTCTATCAGTTGACCCATCAGGTAAACATCTAGAAACTCTCCTCCTTCTATACAAGCACCACGTTCCTGTAATCCTTCTATGATAAAGCCCATTTTTTCATACAAATGAACGGCAGCTATATTACGTTTTTGTACTGTCAATTGTAAACGGCGAATACTACCGCTATTTTTAGCCCATTCAATCGCTTCTTCAATCAAGATACTACCAAGTCCACAGCCCCAAAAAACTTTCTTGATTCCCAAAAAAACATCTCCGATATGACGGACCCGCGGTCGTTGGTCAGCTGTAATATTGATTATGCCTGCAAGATCTTCGTTCAAAAAAGCTAGTAGGGTAATCTGATTATCCGACTGAGCTTGTTGGTCGATGAACAACTCCATCTCAGACTCACTCATTGAGATTCCATTTTCATCCAAACTAGTAAAATTCGACTCTTGTCCTATCTGATCCAGAAGGTTAATGACGGCTGAGGCATCATGGATTTCTGCCTCACGAATTAAAAGATCATACTCCATCCGTCAACCTCTTTACTAAGTCTGTAGCCCTGCTACCATAAGGGTGAAAGTTAATTTCTCGTCCCTCTTCTGTTTTCAAGATTTCTAACTCTAGATAGTCTTTAGGCAGGTCTTCTCCTAGCAGATGCCCCCACTCAATAACTGTTACACCTTCCCCAAAAAGGAACTCATCTAGGTCAATCGAGTCGGCATCTCCCTCGATGCGGTAGACATCCAAATGATACAAGGGCAGACGGCCTTCATACTCTCTAACGATGGTATAGGTTGGACTCTTAATCATTTGATGAATCTCTAACCCCTTTGCCAGACCTTTTGTTAGGGTCGTTTTCCCAGCACCTAATTCACCAGTTAAAATCAAAACATCATTTTTTTCTAGCAGAGAACCCAGCTCTTTTCCAAGCGCTATCAGCTCATCTTCATTTTTTGTGTACATGTTACTATTATACCAAAAAGTTTTCTTTTGTGACATTTCCATCAACAAAAAACGAAGTTGTGGGACAGAAATCGATGGTCCAAATCTCCTTTTCCTAATCCCAGACTAGCGGAGCATCAGCAATAGACTGAATTGTTAAAGTTTATGAATCTTAAAAATGAAACTTTGGTTAAGAAATATTTAGATAGCAAAAAAACCAATCATCAGGCATTTTAAAAATTCACTGACCACAAAAAGGGGGCGGGAAAAATCCCGCCCTCCCTCATTTTTAAGTTTTTGTCCTTAGTTTAGAGCCATGCTGATGTAGTTCAAGATGAACAAAGCATCCAAAATCCAAATCATGACATGCACATCTTTCACTTGACCTTTGACAACCTTCGTCAAAGTATAAGTTAAGAAACCAACGGCAATCCCTTGTGTGATTGAGTAGCTGAATCCCATAAAGATAGATGTGAAGAAAGCTGGAACAGCTTCAGCCATATCATCCCAAGGAATGTTTTTCAAGTTAGAGAGCATCATAATTCCGACAATAATCAAAATTGGTGCTGTCGC
>CAURIB010000116.1:0-5719 GCA_963524795.1 uncultured Streptococcus sp. | reverse complement strand
TATTTCATAAACATTTCATATTTGAATATTATAATGGTTTTACAAATATGGAGGTGCTATATGAATCCCACTCAAAGAGCTTGGGCTTACGTCGGCAGAAAACGACTGAGAAGTCTCATATTATTCTTGATTTTATTTGTATTATTAGCTGGAATATCTGCTTGTTTGACGCTCATGAAGTCCAACAAAACAGTAGAAAATAATCTCTATCGCTCACTGAATACATCTTTTTCTATTAAAAGAATAGAAGCAGATCAGACCTTTCAACTGTCTCAACTAGATGACCTTAAAAAGATAAAGGGTCTTGAGGAGATTTCTCCAGAGCTTGAAACAATAGCTAAGTTGACTGACAAAGAAGTGGTTACTGGAGAACAAAGTATCCAAAGGGATGATTTGACAGAAGCTGAAAAAAATCTTATCAGTTTGATTGCATTAGAAGACTCTTCCAAGGATGTTTCTTTTACAAGTTCCGCCTTTACCCTTAAAGAAGGGAGACATATCGAAAAAGGGGATCGTAAAAAAATCTTAATCCATGAAGATTTAGCAAAGAAAAACAATCTAAAGCTAGGAGATAAGATTAACTTAAATTCTGGACCAGTAGAAGATAGTAGTGGACAAAATCAAGACTATGAAATCATAGGTATTTTCTCAGGTAAGAAGCAAGAAAAATTCACTGGTCTTTCGTCAGATTTTAGTGAAAACACGGTCTATACAGACTACGAAAGTAGCCAAACTCTTCTTGGAAATAAGGAAGCTCAAGTTACTGCCGCTCGTTTCTATCTAGAAAATCCAAAAGATATGGATAGAATCATTCAAGAGGTTGAAAAGTTATCTCTTGAAACGAAAGGTTACCAAGTCGAAAAGGAAAATAAGGCTTTTGAACAAATCAAGGATTCAGTTTCGACCTTCCAAACCTTCCTACAGATTTTCCTCTATGGCATTATGATTGCTGGTGTAGGAGCGCTGATCTTGGTCTTATCTCTTTGGTTACGAGAGCGAGTCTACGAGGTTGGTATTTTATTGGCACTAGGGAAGGGAAAAGGAGCAATCTTTAGCCAATTCTGCCTAGAAGTCATCATAGTTTCATTGGCATCTATTTTGCCGGCATTTGTAGCTGGGAATGCCATCACTTCCTATCTCTTGAAGACTGTACTAGCAAGCGGTGACCAAGCTGCACTACAAGATACTCTAGCAAAAGCAACGAATCTTTCAACAAGTCTTCTATCATTTGGAGAATCTTATATTTTCCTACTTATAATTAGCTGCTTGTCAGTTGCACTTTGTTTTATCTTTTTATTTAGAAAATCACCGAAAGAAATTTTATCATCCATCAGTTAATAAAGGAGAAATTATGACTTTACTACAATTACAAGATCTTACTTATCGTTACAAAAACACTGCAGAAGCAGTCTTATATAAAATCAATTACGATTTTGAACCTGGTAAGTTTTATAGTATTATCGGAGAATCAGGAGCTGGAAAATCCACACTCTTATCTCTATTAGCAGGACTTGATAGCCCAGTCGAAGGTGCTATCCTATTCGAAGGCAAGGATATTCGTGAACAAGGTTATTCTTATCACCGAATGCACCATATTTCTTTGGTTTTCCAAAACTATAACTTGATTGATTATCTTTCTCCATTGGAAAATATCCGCTTGGTTAATAAAAAAGCTAGCAAGGATACCCTTCTTGAACTTGGTTTAGATGAAAGTCAAATCAAGCGGAATGTTCTCCAATTATCAGGAGGGCAGCAACAACGTGTTGCCATTGCTCGTAGCCTTGTATCGGAAGCACCAGTGATTTTAGCAGATGAACCAACAGGAAACTTGGATCCTAAGACTGCTGGGGATATTATTGACCTGCTCAAATCTCTTGCTGAGAAAACAGGCAAGTGTGTGATCGTTGTGACCCACAGCAAGGAAGTAGCACAGGCGTCAGATATTACACTTGAATTGAAGGATAAGAAACTGACTGAAACAAGAAAAAATAGTAACTAAAACTTTTAAACATATTAAAAACTGAAGTAAATCTAGAAAGGAATCTTATGTTACACAACGCATTTGCCTATGTCACAAGAAAATTTTTCAAGTCTATTGTGATCTTTCTTATCATTCTCTTGATGGCTAGTTTGAGTTTGGTCGGCTTGTCTATCAAGGGGGCGACAGCTAAGGCTTCTCAGGAAACCTTTAAAAATATCACCAATAGTTTTTCTATGCAAATCAATCGCAGGGTCAATCAAGGAACTCCACGTGGTGCGGGGAATATCAAGGGTGAAGATATTAAAAAAATTACTGAGAATAAGGCCATTGAATCCTACATTAAAAGGATTAATGCTATCGGTGATTTGACAGGATTTGAACTAATTGAAACGCCTGAAACCAAGAAAAATCTAACTGCAGATCGAGCACAACGTTTTGGAAGTAGCTTGATGATAACAGGTGTCAATGACTCTTCTAAAGAAGACAAGTTTGTGTCAGGCTCTTACAAACTGGTCGAAGGTGAGCATTTAACAAACGATGACAAATACCAGATTCTCATGCACAAAGACTTGGCTGCTAAACATGGCTGGAAAGTTGGCGACAAGGTCAAACTGAACTCCAATATCTACGATGCAGATAATGAAAAAGGAGCCAAGGAAACAGTAGAAGTAACGATCAAAGGACTTTTTGATGGACATAACAAATCTGCTGTAACCTACTCACAAGAACTTTATGAGAATACAGCTATCACAGATATTCACACAGCAGCCCAACTCTATGGTTATACAGAAGATACAGCTATTTATGGAGATGCTACCTTCTTTGTAGCTGGAGATAAGAATATAGATAGTGTCATGCAAGAATTAGGGTCTATCAACGGCATCAACTGGAAGATGTATAGCTTGATTAAGAGTTCATCTAACTATCCTGAACTTGAACAATCTATCTCAGGCATGTACAAGATGGCTAATCTTCTCTTCTGGGGTAGCTTAAGCTTCTCTGTTCTTCTACTTGCTCTCTTACTGACACTATGGATTAACGCCCGTCGTAAAGAAGTTGGAATTCTCCTTTCAATTGGTCTTAAACAAGCAAGTATTCTAGGACAATTTATCACAGAAGCAGTTATGATTGCAATTCCAGCTCTCATTTCAGCCTACTTCTTAGCTAATTACACAGCTCGTGCTATTGGGAACACAGTTCTTGCCAATGTCACATCAGATGTGGCTAAACAGGCAAGTAAGGCAGCCCAAGCTTCCAATCTTGGTGGTGGTGCAGAAGTTGACGGCTTTAGCAAGACTCTTTCAAGTTTGGATATTTCTATTCAACCTTCAGACTTTGCCATCATCTTTGTACTTGGTTTGGTATTGGTAGTATTAGTTATGGCACTTGCTTCAAGCAATCTCCTCTTTAAACAACCAAAAGAACTCTTGTTGGATAGTGAATAAAAAACCTGCTACCTATTCTCACTCAAATGAGATATAATATAGGTAGCATTTTTGATAGAAAAGGATTTATATGAAAATTCTAATTGTAGAAGATGAAGACATGATCCGTGAGGGAATTAGTGACTATTTGACGGATTGTGGCTATGAAACCATTCAGGCTGCAGATGGTCTTGAGGCCTTAGAACAATTTTCTCATCACCAAGTTGCCTTGGTTCTCTTAGATATTCAAATGCCGAAACTCAATGGTTTAGAGGTTTTGTCAGAAATCCGAAAAAGCAGCCAAGTTCCGGTCTTGATGTTGACAGCCTTTCAGGACGAAGAATATAAGATGAGTGCCTTTGCTGCATTAGCAGATGGTTATTTGGAAAAGCCTTTTTCTCTATCTTTGTTAAAGGTACGAGTGGATGCTATTTTCAAGCGTTATTATGATACAGGTCGTATTTTTACCTATAGAGACACCCAGGTAGACTTTGACAGCTATAGCGCGAAAGTGGCTGGTCAAGAAGTTGCAGTGAATGCAAAAGAACTGGAAATTTTAGACTATCTGGTCAAAAATGAAGGTAAAGCATTAACTCGGTCGCAGATTATCGATGCCGTATGGAAGGTGACAGATGAGGTACCTTTTGACCGTGTTATCGATGTCTATATTAAGGAATTACGAAAAAAATTGGATCTAGATTGTATTCTTACCGTGCGCAATGTTGGTTATAAATTGGAGAGAAAATGAAACGTTCAGGTTTATTTAAAAAGATTTTTATCTATACCTTCTCGGTATTTTCTACCCTAGTCATTTGTTTACATTTGGCCATCTATTTCCTATTTCCTCCGACCTATCTCAGTCACCGTCAGGAAAGTATCGGACAGAAGGCAACAGAAATTGCTCAAACCCTCCAAGGAAAAGACAGTCAAACGATCCAGGAAGTCCTTGAACTTTATTCTCAAAGTAGTGATATTAAGGGATCTATCAAGGGAGAGATGACCCAAGATAAGTTGGAGGTCAAGGACAATCTTCCCATTGATAAAGAACGACAAACAGCCTCCTTGGTTATTGAGGAAAGAGAAGTTCAAACCAAGGATGGTCAGACGATGACCTTGCAGTTTTTAGCCTCTATGGATTTGCAGAAAGAAGCAGAAGACATCAGTCTTCAATTTCTGCCTTATACTTTATTAGCGTCTTTCATCATTTCGCTCCTCATCGCCTTTATCTATGCGAGAACCATTGTTGCTCCTATTTTGGAAATCAAACGAGTGACTCGGAGAATGATGGACTTGGATGCAGAAGTACGACTGCGCGTGGATTCTAAGGACGAGATTGGGAATCTCAAGGAACAAATCAATAGCCTCTATCAGCATCTCTTGACCGTTATTGCAGACTTGCATGAGAAAAATGAAGCCATCCTCCAGTTAGAAAAGATGAAGGTTGAGTTTTTGCGAGGAGCTTCCCATGAGCTCAAGACACCTCTTGCTAGTCTGAAGATTCTTCTGGAAAATATGCAAGCCAATATCGGACGCTATAAAGATCGTGACCATTATCTTGGAGTTTCTCTAGGAATTGTGGATGACTTAAGTCACCATGTCCAGCAAATCCTATCTCTTTCTTCAGTACAGGAATTGCGAGATAAGAAGGAAGAAATCAATCTTCTGGATATGACCAATCTTCTATTGAAGGACTATGACTTGTTAGCCAAGGAGAGAAAAATCTCAGTAGAGAACCAGCTAACTGATCAGCACGTTTATCTAAATCCTTCAGTACTCAAGCTGATTCTTTCCAATCTTATCAGTAATGCTGTGAAACACTCTGTTCAAGGAGGTTATCTGAAAATTGGAGCAAAAGATGGTTGGGTCTTTATAGAGAACGCCTGTACATCTGAGGAGCAAGATAAATTTGAACAATCCTTCACGTCCTCTAGTCGACAAAGCAAGGGAGCTGGTTTGGGACTCTTCGTCGTCAAAAGTTTATTGGAAAACGAAGAAATTGACTATCGCTTTGAAAGACATGATGATCACTTGGTATTTTACATGAACCTGCCTGAGAACAAGGATTAGACCAAGTGGGAAAAGGTTTACATATCTGAAAATAGAAGAAATTCAATCGAAACCACGGGAAAAACTAGCTTTTTTTGCTAAAAAGTGATAAAATGAACAATGTAAATGGGATGTCCCATAAAAATATACAGGAGGCCTGATAAAATGGCAATCGTTTCAGCAGAAAAATTTGTCCAAGCAGCTCGTGACAACGGTTATGCAGTTGGTGGATTTAACACAAACAACCTTGAGTGGACTCAAGCTATCT
>CAURIB010000115.1:0-5810 GCA_963524795.1 uncultured Streptococcus sp. | reverse complement strand
CCTTTCTATTCGGCAACTCTCTGGTTGCCATTAAATAAATTCTCCGACGATTTTTTAGCGAAACGATGCTTTACTATAAAAATCTCATACGGGAAGTTGTTAGTTTTAACGATTGCTTGCTTTAAAAGCTTCCATCATTTCGATAAACTCGTCAAAAAGGTAGCTTGCATCATGTGGGCCAGGTGCAGCATCTGGGTGGAATTGTACGGAGAAGGCAGGTTGATATCTATGTCGTACCCCTTCTACAGATTTGTCATTGATTTCCTCATGAGTAATCATCAAGTGCTCTGGAAAATCTTCTCGGCTCACTGCATAACCGTGATTTTGACTAGTAAAATCCACGCGCCCTGTTGCAATTTCACGGACTGCATGGTTAAAGCCACGGTGACCAAACTTCATCTTATAGGTCTTAGCACCATTAGCCATTGAGAAGAGCTGATGCCCCATACAAATCCCAAAAATCGGAATTTTACCTTGAACTCCACGAATCATCTCTAGTGCCTCTGGTACATCCTCAGGATTTCCTGGACCATTTGACAGCATAACACCGTCTGGATTCAAGTGAAGAATTTCCTCAGCAGTTGTTGTATAAGGAACCACCGTTACATTACAGTCTCTCTTAGACAATTCTCTCAAAATCGAATGCTTGAGCCCAAAGTCAACAAGCACCACGCTCAAACCTACCCCTGGAGCTGGATAAGCAGTTTTTGTAGAAACTTGCTTGATATTATCAATCGGTAGAACGGTCGCTTGAAGCTGATCTGTGATATGATCGATACTATCTCCCACATGTGTCAGAGTCGCCCTCATAGTTCCATGCTTACGGATGATTTTTGTCAAAGCCCGTGTATCAATACCTGAAATACCAGGGATTTTCTTAGACTTCAAAAATTCATCCAGTGTCATCTGGTTGCGCCAGTTACTGGCTCTACGAGCTTCTTCAAACACCACTACACCTTTACAGGTTGGACTGATAGACTCGTAGTCATCACGGTTAATCCCATAATTACCCACCAAAGGATAGGTAAAGGTCAGGATTTGTCCATTATAAGACTGGTCTGTAATCGATTCTTGGTAACCAGTCATCCCAGTATTAAAGACGATCTCACCCGTGACGTCAATTTCAGCCCCAAAGGCTTTTCCTTCAAAAATTGTACCATCTTCTAATACTAGAAGTCGTTTTGTCATAAATTCACCTCTCGTGGATGCTCTCAGGCATCTTTTAACGTTTTGTGTCTTAATTTGCTTTTCTGTATGCCAATACGGATTCCAAGATTGCCATTCTGACAAAGACACCATTAGTCATCTGTTGAACAATCCGTGATTTTGGAGCTTCAACCAAGTGATCAGCAATTTCAACATCGCGGTTGACTGGAGCAGGGTGCATCAGAATAGCCTTCTCTTTCAAGCGGTCATAGCGTTCTTGAGTTAAACCATGTTGAGTGTGATAGCCTTCTTTTGAAAAACCTGTTCCACTATCATGGCGTTCATGTTGAACACGAAGAAACATCATCACATCAACTTGGTCAATGATTTCATCAATATTTACAAACTGTCCATAGTCCGCAAATTCTTGACTTCTCCATTCTTCTGGACCAGCAAAGTAGAGTTCTGCTCCCAAACGTTTTAAGATTTGCATATTGGATTTGGCCACACGTGAATGGTCAAGGTCTCCAGCAATGGCCACCTTAAGTCCTTCAAAGTGTCCAAATTCTTCATAGATCGTCATTAAATCAAGCAAACTTTGGCTTGGGTGTTGACCCGAACCATCCCCACCATTGATAATGGAAGTCGTAATAGTAGGACTTGCGATCAACTCTCTATAGTAGTCTACCTCTGGATGTCGGATGACACAGGCATCCACTCCCAAGGCTGACAAGGTCAAAATTGTATCATAGAGTGTTTCACCCTTATTGACTGAACTTGTTTTCACATCGAAGTCCAATAGGTGAAGTCCCAGTTTGATCTCTGCTACTTCAAAAGATTTGTGGGTACGAGTCGAACTCTCAAAGAAGAGATTAGAGACAATGTGTTGGTCTTCGTAAGAAGCTTTTGCTCCATTTTTAAATTCGATTCCGCGTTTGATCAATTTCATGACTTGTTCTACAGTAAGGTCTTCCATAGAAACTACGTGTTGAATGGCTTGTTGATTTTCTGACATGGCTAACTCCTTTTTGCTATCTAGGCTTCTTCAGTAATAAGAACACGATCTTGTCCATCAAGTTCAGTCATCTCTACGATGATTTCTTCTGAACGACTGGTTGGGATGTTTTTACCAACGTAGTCTGGACGAATTGGTAATTCTCTATGTCCGCGGTCTACTAGAACTGCTAAACTCACACGAGCAGGACGGCCATGGCTAACGATGTTGTCAATGGCTGCTCGGATGGTACGACCTGTATAGAGTACATCATCCACTAAAATCACTTCTCTATCCGTTACATCAACAGAAATGACAGAAGTGTCTTCACCACTTTTAACATCGTCACGGAATGGTTTTGTATCTAACTCAACGATTGGTACTGAGATTGACTCCAACTGTTCCAATCGTTCTTGGATGCGGTGGGCGATAAAGACACCGCGTGTTTTAATTCCCGCTAAAATGATTTTGTTCAAATCTTTGTTGCGTTCGATAATTTCATAAGTGATACGCGTAATTGCTCGCTTGACGGTTAATTCGTCTACAACTTCTTTTGTCTTCATGACAAACCTCCAAAAAGAAAAGTCTCCTTAGACAAGGAGACTTGAGAATGTATCATTAAGCAAGCCATACTGGAAACAGCATAGACTTACCCTTCTACTTTATCGAGCTCCTTGCCTGCCTCACGGGACAGGTTTAAAGGAATATTTTATTGTTCTTACTATATCACAAAGCCCAGTTCAAAGCAAGTAAAAACATTCAATGTTTGACCTTATAATGAACTAAAATCATATAATTGTGGATAGTGTTCGCATTCTGGATTTTTCGGATGACAGATAGCACGACCAAAGTAAATCATGGCCTGATGCGCCGCCAACCACTTTTCTGGTGGCAAGACATCCATGACACGTTTTTCAACTTCTAATGGTGTAGCTGATTTTTTAACAATATCATGGTGTTTGCAAATGCGCTCCACATGAGTGTCCACTGCAAAAGCTGGAATTCCAAAGCCCACACTCATGACAACATTGGCTGTCTTGCGACCAACTCCTGCTAGACTTTCTAATTCCTCTCGAGTCTGAGGAACTTGACTATCAAAATCGTCTAATAGTTGTTGGGCACATTTTTTAAGGAATTTAGCCTTATTTCGATACAGACCTAAACGAGAAATATGCTTAGCAATGTCACTCTCACTTGCGTCTGCCATGGCTTGTGGTGTAGGGAAGGCTTCAAAAAGAGCTGGAGTCGCCTGGTTTACTGCCGCATCTGTCGTCTGAGCAGACAACATAACTGCAACTAAGAGTTCAAAATGATTGCGAAAATCTAGACTAGGTTTTGCATCTGGAAAAAGAGCTATGATTTCCTCAATGACATGACGGGCACGTTTCTTGGATAAAACCATCTATTCGTCTCCATCAAACAGCCCTTGTAAACCTGCAAAAGGACTATTTTCTTCTTTTTTGACTGCTTGTTGAGCTTGATATTCTTCCTCAGTCATGATTTGCCAGTCATTTCCAGAAACAAATCCCTGACCTGCTTCTTCTTCTGCTGTTAATACCTTGATTGGAATGTTTAGCAAGATATTATCCGAAACACTCTCAGCCAGGTCGATTTCACCATTTTCGATAGGTAAAACCAAGTCATCATCAAGAACTTCTTGGTCCAGTTGATTGGTAGCACCTTCCATAAAGACTTCTGTCACTGGATAAGACTCTGCTAACTCAACAGGTTCCATACTACGACTAGAAGCAAGTACGATGGTATAAGACAGTTGGTAATCTAGGAAAAACATACGGTCTTCATACTGAATCTTCCCAACTGCGACAATATCTTTTACGTCTAAAATTTCTTGGTTACGCTCACGTAAGTCAGCTGACAAGTCTAGAGTTTGCTCAAAATACAAACCTTCAGGCTGCTTACGAACTTCTTGAATATTTAATTTCATACTTCCTCCATAAAGATTTACTCACTTGATTATACCATGAAAGGAGGTCAAGTAAAGCCTCTAAACTTTTAAAACATCTTTCTGTATTTTTTGATATATTTATTATGACAAATTTGTTTTTTGTGCTATACTATAGGCATCAATACATGAGCAAAGGAGGACGCTCATATGGAAGACAAAGCTCTTTTAACAGAAGCCTATCAGCTCGTTTCAGAATTAAACCAAACAATACAAAGTTGTAAACAGGGAATGCCAGATGACCTACGCTTACAACAAAATATAGACGAAATTCTCAGAGCACTTAAAAAAGCTGACAAACTAGACAACGCCATCTTAATTGAACTGGAAACTTTTTACCAACGGACTAGTCTTTTGATTGGACTTGGTAGTCTAAAACTAAACGACCAGGCTCGCACTGCTTGGCGAAACTATGACAAGTTCCACTACGATCACGTTAAACATACGTTGATACTCTATGGACCTGTTTTTGGTTTTTAAAAATAGAGGATTTTCTGGCTTAATCTTGACAAATTTTCTTAAAAAGAGTATGATGATTGCAACAATACTCGGAGGTAATGGAGACATGAACAACTAAGTCTATCAAATAAAGAACCTTTATTTAGTAGATCTTGTTTCTGTCTCTTTTTTGTGTGCTCTTTTTTCTGCCTGATTTTCAGCCCTTTTAAAAGAGTTTTTTTGACATAGACGATTAGCTCTACTAGGTAAAGTAGAGCTTTTTGTTATGCAATATGGACATTCTAGAAAGGGCAATAGTATGATAAAAATCAATCATCTGACCATTACACAAAACAAAGATTTAAGAGACCTTGTTTCCGATTTAAACATTACCATCCAAGACGGAGAAAAGGTCGCTATTATAGGCGAAGAAGGAAATGGAAAATCAACCTTACTTAAAACTTTAATGGGAGAAAATTTAGCTGATTTCTCTATCAGGGGAGAAATCCAATCTGACCTTCAGTCCCTGGCCTACATTCCCCAACATCTCCCTGAAGAACTGAAGAAAAAATCTCTACATGACTACTTCTTTTTAGATTCTGCTGATTTAGACTACAGCATTCTTTATCGTTTGGCTGAGGAGTTGCACTTTGATAGCGACCGTTTTGCTAGCGACCAAGAAATTGGTAGTCTCTCGGGTGGTGAAGCTTTGAAAATTCAGCTCATCCATGAATTTGCCAAACCCTTTGAGATTTTATTTTTAGATGAACCTTCAAATGACCTGGATATAGAGATGGTTGATTGGCTAAAAAGGCAGATTCGAAAAATTAGGCAAACTGTTATTTTCATTTCCCATGATGAAGACTTTCTTTCTCAAACGGCTGATACTATTGTCCACTTGCGACTGATCAAGCATCGAAAGGAAGCTGAAACCCTAGTAGAACATTTAGACTACGATAGCTATAGTGACCAGAGAAAGGCTAGTTTTGTCAGACAAAGCCAGCAAGCTGCCAATGACCAACGAGTCTATGAAAAAACCATGGAGAAGCATCGTCGCGTCAAGCAAAATGTAGAAACTGCACTTCGAGCTACCAAAGACAGTACTGCCGGTCGCCTATTAGCTAAAAAGATGAAAACTGTTCTCTCTCAAGAAAAACGCTTTGAAAAGGAAGCTCAGTCCATGATCCAAAAGCCACTTGAAGAGGAACAAATCCAACTTTTCTTCTCAGATATAGAGCCATTAGCGGCTTCAAAAGTCTTAGTTCGACT
>CAURIB010000114.1:0-5823 GCA_963524795.1 uncultured Streptococcus sp. | reverse complement strand
CACGGTATTTATTTTCTTCACTCCAAATGTTCGCCATCTCAGGGCGAGAGTAACGTTCGATCATTGTTTTTTTCCCTTTCTTTTGATGTTTCACTTTAAGAGTAACTCAAATGTTGGCTTTTTTTTGAAATTCCCCACGACCAAAAAATTTTACTCAATTCTTTTCTAATAGTGACTATATCATCTGGTGAATTTAAGTCAAGAGATAAGGCATCAACTACAGAAAAACATGTTCTTTCTAAATTAAACTGTTTATAGTGAGGAAAGACTTTTTCTAAGTCAGAATAGTATATATCGTACTCAGATTTCTTATCATCTGACAATTTATTATAGTATTTATTCATCCCTGATTTATAATCTAAATATTTAAGATATTTCATCAAATTCTCATCGTTTTCTATGTCTTGATACTCTTTAATATACTGAGTATCTAATCCCATTTCTAAATACTCAGAGGGCTTTATCAAATTCTCTTTCTCATGAACTTTCAAGATAATTGTCTCAAAATGGTGAATTTCATATTCATCTAACAATTTTCGCTTCCCAGAGTCCAAGTTCTTAGCAGTATCTCCACATTGTCCACCACAATACTTAATATCACTGTCAGCTATAGCAACTGTAATCTCTTTATTAGTATGTACTTCAGTTATAATGCGTTGATCAATAGTCCCACCACCACCTGAACCGATTTTAAATTTCAACGTGTCATAATACATTTTGTTGTCTGAAGTGTCAACTATAGTTTTTTTATATAATTCACCTAAATCCCTAAAAAACTCTGAATCCGAATCATTTTCACCCAAAATTTTTATCGGAAGTTGTAATTTTAAATCATTTTTATAGATATAATCTAAGCTTAAAAACAAAATACACTTATCATCAAACTCACACCACTCTGTATTATTAACTGTAATCTCAATATATCTATTAACATATTCAAGCATGTTCGACGTATGCTTATATTCTTTTGATAAAAAACTTATAATCTCTCTCAATCTAGCACTTATTCTATCATTTTTAAGCATCTGGTAATAATAATCTTCTGGAGTAGGATTCTCTCTAAGGACAAGCATGTTTTCATTAGATTCAATAATCTGAGATAGAGAACTTGTTAAATAATTTGCTACAGATTCTTCAATTTCATTTCTATTCAGAGACTCTATTACTTCCGGAGAAATACTAATCAACATTTTGTACATCTCCTAAAAATGATTTAATTGGTCCTGGTTCAAAAAAACCAACTGGCCAGCCATTTAAGCGCCCTCGCTCATCAAACTTTATTTGCTTTAATTTTGCAAGTCCATTGTTTTCCTCATCCTCCTCAAAGAAAACCAAATTCACATCATTACTATTTATATTCGATTTTTTTGAAATTATATGTTCACCTAGTCTATTTACGATAGCATCACTATGCGTTTCAATTATAATCGAAACATTTAAATCTTCTTTCTTTACTATACGCGCAAATGAATCAATTAAACTAGCTTGTAATGCAGGATGTAAATGCAACTCTGGTTGTTCAATAATAAGTAATGATCGGTTGCTACTTGCATCTTCAAACCCTCGTGTATAACGATTTTTTCTCATTTTAGTCTTTCGCCACAAATACAATAAGATTGGTAGTATTTGCGAATAACCAAATCCCGTATCTGCTAAATTAATTACTTGATCTGATTTTGATAAAATTAATGATAAATTAGATGAATCTTGTTTTACATCAAACTCAATCCCATCAAAATTATTTCTTGTCCATTCTTTCCAAGCTTTTTTTTCCGAAGGTTTCAAATTATATAAGATCATTGGAACATTCTCACCTTGAGAAGTAATATCGTTAAGCGATACTCCTTGAATTCGGTAATACCTTTCAGCGGTAGCTCGAATAGGAGCGATGTACTGTACTTCACTGAAATAATCACTCAAATACTCATTAATCAAATCAACAACTGAATTATAGTAGAACTCTCCTATTAAACTGTATAATTTAGATGTAAAACTTTGACGTTCCTGAATTGTTAGACCTAAATATTTTTGATAAATCGTTTTCCATCCTTCAATTGTTATTTCAAAATCTTTAGCAAATCTTTTATAATCTCCAAGTATTACTTTATTTAAAATCCTTCGTATTGTATTTGTATTTGTTCGACCATCCTTAATCTTTGAAAACAACTTTTCGATTCCTTCTAAACTCGCCCAAGCAAGCGTTCTACTACTGAATAGAAAACTATTAGATAACTCTTCAGGAATTTTTCTGAGATTAATCTGCGGAATAATTTCTCCAAGACGAAAATCACTTCTACTGTTCAATTCACCTAAAGACGTGGGGATATCATTCACCATAAATGATTCAACTTTATATCTAGCATCATATTTTATTTTATATTCAAAATCAAGAAATGATATGTTAATAGTGTTTATCCGGTTTTCTTTGATGGATAATTTTACAGATATTTCCTTATTAACATATTCATCAATGCTGTTATTTAATGAAAACATTCCCCATAAAATATTATATCTAGAGTATAACTCAAATTCTTCCGTTGATAGTTTAAAAGAATATTCAAAGCCTATTTCTTCACGCCCCTTTGTAACACTATCTTTAAAAGAACCAAAATCTACTAAATCTGGTGAGTACCATAATACCGGTTCACTTCTATTAATAAATAAGCTCTGCTTCATCAAAGAAAATGATCTAGCAAAAGTGCTTTTCCCCACACTATTTTTTCCCAAAAGAACCGTAATTGGAGAGATTTTTATTTCATCAGTATCATATAATGCTCTCAAATTTGTAATTTTTACTTTCATAATTTCCTCACTCAAAATCTATACTATTCTGTCTCTTTAATTAAAATAATAAATTCTTAGTTCCTCGTAGCTACAAAACAAACAATCTTACAAATCTACAGTTCTTGACATTGTTTGTCACATCCAAACTCAATCACACTATCCGGCACATCACTAAACAAAGTCACATGCCCCATCTTGCGGTTGTGCTTCGCTTCTATTTTACCATACATGTGGAGGTGGGCGCTTGGATTTTCTGCGACATACTTTTCAGCGGCCTCGACATGCTGGCCGAGGACATTGAGCATAACTGCAGGTGCATGTAGTTTGATAGCTGGCAATGGTGCTCCGAGAACGCCCAAGATATGGGTATCAAACTGGGAGAAGTCGCAAGCTTCGATTGAGTAGTGACCTGAATTGTGTGGACGTGGGGCAATTTCGTTGACAATGATATCATCAGCTGTCGCAAACATCTCCACGCAGAGGGTTCCAGACAAGTTAAGCTGTTCTGCGATTCGCACTGCCATTGCCTTGGCCTTTTCAGCTAGACTTTCTGAAATGCGAGCTGGCACAATGGTCTTAGATAGGATATTGTTGCGGTGGATATTTTCCTGAACTGGGAAAACCGTCACGTCCTTGCCATTTCCTGACACGATGACAGAAATCTCAAGGTCAAAGTTGACAAATTCTTCCAAGACACAGTCTGCTGAGTCGGCTAGTGCACGGGCTTCTTCCAAGTCTGCTTCTGAACGAATAACCTTTTGTCCATGCCCATCGTAGCCTCCAGTCGCGGTCTTAAGGACATAGTTTTTCGATAGATCGATATCTGCCAAGTCTTGGCTAGAAGTCACGACCTTGTAGGGTGCCACAGTGACTTGTGCCTTGTTTGAGAGAAAGTCCTTTTCAAAGATTCGGTTTTGCGAAATGCGGAGCAGGTTGGTCCCTTGAGGGAGCTGACCGTCTTTGATAACAGCGTCCAAACCGTCAGCGTCGACATTTTCAAACTCATAGGTGAGGACATCGCAACGCTCAGCCAACTGACGGAGGGCATCCACATCGTTATAAGGAGCCACTATGATCTCCGCCACGCGAGAGGCTGGGCAATCCGCCGCAGGATCCAGCGCGATAACCTTGTGCCCCATGTAGATAGCAGAAATAGCCATCATCTGACCCAACTGACCGCCACCGATAATTCCGATTGTTTTAGATGAGCTCATTGCTAGACTCCTCTGCGATTTTTCCTTGTTCTTCTGCGAAATCTGCCAAAGCTGTCGCAATAGCTTGGTCCTCTACTGAAAGGAGACGAAGGGCAAAGAGGGCAGCGTTGGTCGCACCTGCTTCACCGATAGCCATGGTTGCAACTGGCACACCGCCCGGCATCTGTACAATCGAGTAAAGCGAGTCCACGCCACTAAGGGCACGTGATTTGACGGGCACACCAATGACAGGAAGGGTTGTTTTGGCAGCTACCATACCTGGCAAATGGGCTGCGCCACCCGCACCAGCGATGATGACCTTAATCCCACGGCTACGTGCTTCTTCGGCATGTTTAAACATGAGGTCTGGTGTACGGTGTGCGGAGACAACTTTCTTTTCGTAGACTACACCGAAGCGGTCTAGGACTTCTGCTGTTTTTTGCATGGTTGCCCAGTCGGATTTTGAGCCCATGATGATGGAAATAATTGGTTTAGTCATAATTTTCCCTTTTTCTTCTTTTTTGATAATGGTCTTAGGTGGTGGGGACGGAAGCAAACCTTCGGTTTCATTCCTAAAATTTGAGCCTAAGGTCTCAAATTTTCCCTAGACCAGAACAGATACTGTTCTGGTCTTTTCACCACGCCGACCATTGTCGTGTTTGGCGACTGCGTCGCCTTTTCTTATATCTTTATCTAATCGCCTTGCTTCCGATATCTGTTCGGTAAAAGAGGCCTTCTGTGTTTTGGTTGTTGAGTTCCTTGTAGATAATGTTTTGACCGTCTTTGACGGTTTCTGCTGTTGTGACGAGCATGTAGACACGTCCGCCGTTTGAGAGGAGGCCCTGCCCGTTTTCAGCGAATTTGGCACCGGCATAGTAAGTGATGATGTCGCCTTCTGTCTTGGTAGGAAGCTTGACACCTTTATCATAAGCGAGTGGGTAGCCGTTTGAAGCTACAACCACGCCCAGTGTCACACCCTTGTTCGTCCAAGTAATTGCTGGCTCTTGGCCATCCAAAATGTCCGAGATATTTTGTGCAAAATCTGATGTCAAACGAGGCAGGATAATTTGCGTTTCTGGATCTCCGAAACGAGCATTAAACTCGATGACTTTGGGTCCGTCAGCTGTCAGGATAAGCCCCGCGTAAAGGACACCAAGATATGGACGACCTTCTTTGATCATGCCTTCGAGGACTGGCTTGACAATAGTGTCAACCGCTGTGTCAACCACACTCTGTGGCAAGTGAGGAACTGGCGCATAGGCACCCATCCCACCAGTGTTAGGCCCCTTGTCGCCATCATAGGCACGTTTGTGGTCCTGAGCTGTTGGCATGATGTAGAACTTGTCACCATTGACAAAGGCAAAAAGTGAAAATTCCTCTCCTGCAAGAAACTCCTCGATAACCACACGCGCACCTGAGTCACCGAATTTATTGTCCAAAAGCATCTCATGAGCAGCTTCGACTGCTTGCTCAACCGTTTCAGCAACGACGACACCTTTCCCAAGGGCCAAACCGTCTGCCTTGACTACGATTGGAGCGCCTTTTTCTTCGATATAGGCCTTGGCTTCCTCGAAATCTGAGAAGGTCCCATAGGCTGCTGTCGGAACATCGTATTTGACCATGATTTCCTTGGCAAAATCCTTAGACCACTCCAGCTCCGCCGCCAATCTTGTCGGACCAAAGGCTTTGAGCCCAGCTTTGTTAAAATCATCCACGATACCAGCAGCAAGGGCATCATCTGGCCCAATGAAGGTCCAAGCGATATCGTTGGCCTTTGCAAAATCAATCAACTTAGAATGTTCGGAAATAGAGATGTCCACCAATTCCAGACCATCCAGAGTCATCC
>CAURIB010000113.1:0-5891 GCA_963524795.1 uncultured Streptococcus sp. | reverse complement strand
CAGACTCACACCCATTCTACACTGGACGTCAAAAGTTCACTCAAGCAGATGGACGCGTGGATCGTTTCAACAAAAAATACGGTCTCAAATAATCATAAAAAGAACAGTTCCAGCTGTTCTTTTTTTGTTCCGTCAAATTAAGAGTCAACTACCACTGCTGTCCCACTACAGGTGACCATTAGCATACCATTTTCAGCACCTAAAGTTTCATAGTCCATTTTTACGCCTATAATAGCATTAGCTCCACGTTCACTTGCACGCTCCATCATTTCTGCTAGAGCTTCTTCTCTAGCTTGAGTCAATTCACCTTCATAACTACTAGCTCGACCTCCAAAAACATTACGGAAGCCAGCAGCCATATCTTTAAGCATATTAACGCCAGCAACCACTTCACCAAAGACAATTCCTTTATATGCTAGAATTTTCTTTCCTTCAATTCCCGTAGTTGAAATAATCATATTCATTTCCTCCTTACTTCTTTTATATAATTGTAAACCCTTTAAATAACTCTGTCAAGAAATTCTATAAAGGGCTCAGTGCTTGAAAGGAAACTCTTCTCACCATCCTTGTTTGTTATCCATTTAGTGCTAATTGTATGGATTGTGGCCTAAAAGCCTAACTTGAGATAAGCTTCTCAGCTTCATAAATCTTACCAATGGGTATAACTTGGAATTCATGACTGGTATAGAAAATACTGTTCTCTCATGCCCCAAAACTACAAAAAAAACCTATCGACCAAGCTAGAAAGCTTGATACAATAGGCTTTTTCTAAATTCATTATTTAACAGCGTCTTTAAGAGCTTTACCAGCTTTGAATGCTGGAACTTTTGAAGCTGCGATTGTAATTTCTTTACCAGTTTGTGGGTTGCGACCTTTACGTGCTGCACGCTCACGAACTTCGAAATTACCAAAACCGATCAATTGAACTTTTTCACCAGCTGCAAGGTAATCAGCTACTGCTGCGAATACAGCGTCTACTGCTGCTGCTGAGTCTTTCTTAGTCAATTCTGTAGCTTCTGCTACTTTAGCGATCAAATCTTGTTTGTTTGCCATGTTAATAATTCCTCCAAATAATTTCTAATTAACAATTACAATCATATCCTAAAATCTCTTATAGGTCAAGTCAAAAACGCTATTTCTTGCGATTTTCTTTATTTTTTTAGGAATCATATCTTATCAAAATAGCCCAAGCATTTTCACCTGTGTGAGTTTGAATAATTGAACCTGTTTCTAAGATAGAAATTGGTTTTTCAACATAGGCTTGTAGGACTTCTTTCATCTCTTTAGCCCAGTCACTAGTGCCTGAATAAGAAATTCCAATTTCTGCAACAGAACGTTCTGATAATTTTGAAACTAGCTCATCCAACCATTTTTTAAAGGTCTTGGAACCACGTCCTTTCACGATAGGTTGCAACTCGTCATCCTTCATCTGCATGACTACTCGGATATTTAATAGAGAGCTTAAAAGACCTGTAACACGGCCAATACGACCACCTTTAACAAGGTTTTCCAAGGTAGAAACACCAATATAGAGCTCTGTGTTCTTCTTTACTTCTTCAACATGAGCCACAATTGTCTCAATGTCTTGTCCTTCTTGAGCTAATTTGGCTGCTTCAACAACTTGAAACTTGAGGGCTTGGTCTGTAAAAGAACTATCTACTACAGTTACTTTCGCAGTCGATAGGCTGGCTCCCTGACGAGCTGCTTCTACAGTGCCAGATAAGGCATGCGACATATGAATCGCTAAAATCTGACTGCCATCCTTACTCAACTCTTCAAAAATCTCAGCAAAAAGCCCCACTGGAGGTTGACTCGTTTTAGGAAGATTTTTACTCTCTTGCATCAAGCGAAGGAACTCACCTTCTTCAAGATCAGCATCCGAATAAAGAACACTATCAATCATTACAGAGAGGGGAACAACGGTTATATTTAATTCTTTGACCACTTCTGGTTCAATGGTAACTGACGAATCCGTTACAATTTTTACTTGTGTCATAATTCAAATCTTTCTATGTCTCACTGATAAAGCGAGTTTTTCAATTTAGCTATAACAATTATATCAAAAAAATGCTAAAAATTCATACTGTATCCTTTGAATTTCGTAACCTAATTTCAGTAATTTTCTTCGTGTTATAGATGAATATAAAAATAGCCGCCTAGTAAGACGACTACTTTAACATTACAACAAACGTTCATACAAATCCTGCATCTGTATATCATCAGGAACCAACTTTAGATAATTTTGAATCTGGACTTTAGCTTCTTCAAAATTCCCAAGCTCACGCAAGAGGTAAATATATTGCTCTAAAAACTCAGGATTTTCCTTGAGTTCTGGAACCAATGCCTGATAAGATTCATAGGCAGCATCCAAATCTTCAGTTTCTTGGTAACTCCGTGCAATCATCCACTTAGTCAAGAGATTTTCTGGCTCATAAACTTCTAAAGCTAAAATATCTTCGTAACGTTCCTGTTCTTGATACATAGTTGCTAGACGCAATAAGATTTCCTCTTGGTCCTCTGCATCTTCTTGGGCTTGAAGAAGGTAAGCTTCTGCTTGTTCAGGCTGATGCAATTCGTAAGATAATTGTGAGGCAAGGAGTAGCAAACGTGTCTCGAAAGGATTTTTTTTCAAACCTTGTTGAGCTATCTGTAAGGCTTGCTCAGTTTGATGTTCCTTATGTAGAGCCTGGCTATAGCTATATTCATAACCTTCAAAATCTGGAGAAATAGTATCCAACTGTTTAAAATATAAGACAGCTTTTTGATATTCCTCTTGGTCAAAGTAAAGACTCGCTAATTCAAAAGCAGTTTGATCTTCATACTCTAACTCTAAAGCTTTTTCTAAAAATTCAATTGCTGATTCAAACTTTCCAAGACGAGCGTAGGCAGTTCCAATTCGCTGATAGGTTGAAATCCCAGTCTGTTCATATAGCTCGCGATTATCTAGTTGGGCATAGCCCTTAATCGCTTCTAAATCATTTCCTAGCTCACTATCTAATTCAGCTAGACCAAATATTAGGAGAGGATCATCAGAGTAGCTACGCGCCTCTAAGAGCTTCTCACGAGCTACATCCGTCAAGCCTTCCATTTGGTAGAAATCTGCCTTCAAAACAAGTGCAGATAGATACCAATCGCTGTTAGGTTGAATTTCTTCCAGATAAGCAAAAGCTTCTTCTATTTGACCATCTTCACTAGCAATAGTTGCTAGATTCAGATTTACCTCTGGAAATACTGGAGCAAGTTTTTCGTAGATTTGACGAGCTTGAGGATAAAAACCAATGCCCTCTAGATAATATGCAAGCTCTAGCAGTAGGTCATCGGGGTCTTCTACAAGTGCTTTTTGGAAATAATGTTCAGCCCTTGTTAAATCCTGCTGATTTAAGGCCTCAAGCATTTCTTGACTATTGTTCACCTTCAACCTCCTCTTCTAGCTCATAGAGACCACTAACAGTTTTATACCATTCAAAAATCGCTGAAATAACAACCTTGGCTGAAGCATAAACAGGAATTCCTAGTAGGACTCCCCAAACACCAAACATAGAACCAGATGTTAACAAAACAAATAGAATGGTAATTGGGTGAATATTTAATTGGCTACCTAAAATCAGTGGCGAAACAAAACGACCTTCGATGGTTTGCTCAACGATAAAGACGATGATAACCTTTAAGAGCATGACAGGTCCAGCAATCAGACCTAAGACTAGGGCTGGAATCATAGCAAGGAAACTTCCAAGATAAGGGATAAGATTTAAAACCCCAGCAGTAATACCAAGAGTCACCGCATATCTTAAGCCAATGATCTTGAACAAGATAATAAACATGATAGCCACGATAACGGCTACAGTAATTTGACCTCGAACATAATTAGCAAGTTGCTGATTGACATCTGAAAGAACCTTACCAACTGGTTCTCTCAATTTATTTGGTAAGAATTGAGTGATATGATCTCTTAAACCTTTTCCATCTCTTAGGAGATAAAAGAGCATAAACGGCATGATAATTAGAGCGACGATGACTTGCGACGTTCCGCTAATAAGAGCACTCACCCAGTTCACAGCTTTTGATGAAATATTACTTGCCCAGGCAGTTGCTTGTGTTGAAAAATTAGCAAGAACCTGTTCCAGTTGGGGTCTAAAATCATCTGGTAAACGCTTGGTTACAAGGTCATTAATAACTCTGTCAGCATCTTCGAGATAACTTGGTACATTTTGCGCAAAAACAATTACTTGACGTTGGAGATTTGGAATTGCAACTGCTAAACCAACAATCAATAGAATAGCAATCACTACGAAGATCAAACTAATAGCAAGAACACGGTTTACCTTGTATCGTTCAAGCAAATCAACAATAGGATTTAAAAGATAGAAAAGCAAGCCCGACAAAATAACAGGCAACATAACGACCGATAGAAAATCCACAACAGGGATAAATAAAAAGCTGATTTTACTGAGAATAAAAATATTGAGTCCCAATAGCAAGGCTACTAGGAAAAAAGTAACGGCTTTATTATCTAAAAACCACTTAAAAAACCAAGATAGATTAAACTGTTTCTCTTTTTGTTCCATATCTACTTCCTTTCCTTTGTCTTTTCATTATACCATTTTTACTAAGAATAAACCGCTTTTAAAGCGTTTAAGGAAGATGAGAATATCTCGAGACCATGCCCTCGTCTTTTACTACTTTTATACTTATAACTGCTATACTTCTACCCTCTATTTTTTCAGGTCTCCTAATTTATGATATAATAGAAACATCTTTATTTCGAGGTATAGATATGATTGAAACTATTTATTTCGGGACCTACACTCGTCGTTCGTCCCAAGGTATTTACCAAGCTGATTTTGATACGGAAACTGGTCAATTATCAAATCTTAAACTATTTGCTGCTGAGCCAAGTCCAACCTATCTTGCATTTGATCAAAAAAATCACCTATATTCAGTAGGTAGTAAAGACGGTCAAGGTGGTATCGCTGCTTATCAGACTGATGGTACTTTACTAAATCATGTAGTCGAAGAGGGTGCCCCACATTGTTATGTTGCCGTCGATGAGAAACGTGGCCTAGTATATGGTGCCAACTACCACAAGGGACAAGTTTTGGTCTATAAACGAAAAGAGGATGGCTGTCTTGTATTGACTGACATGGACCAACATAGTGGCCATGGTCCTCATGCAAATCAAACTTCTCCCCATGTCCACTACACTGATTTGACTCCAGACCAATATTTAGTGACTTGTGATTTGGGTACTGATGAAGTGACTAGCTACCATGTGACAGCAGAGGGCAAGCTAAGTAAAATAGCGACTTATAACTGTCAAGCTGGTGCAGGTGCTCGCCATCTTGTTTTCCATCATCACTATAAGATTGCCTACCTGATTTGTGAATTGAATAGTACGATTGAGGTTTTGATTTACGACGGTGTTGGTGAGTTTGAACGTATGCAGACCATTTCTACTTTACCACAAGATTATGATGGATTTAATGGTACTGCTGCTATCCGTTTATCAAAAGATGGAAAATATCTCTACGCATCTAATCGTGGACATGATTCTATTGCGGTATACACTATTCTTGCTGACGGCAGTTTAGAACTACTTGAATTTGTCCCTACAAGTGGTAAAACCCCTCGCGACTTTGATTTGACTCCTGATCAAGAATTTCTCATCGCAGTTCATCAGGATTCTGACAATGCGACAGTCTTTAAGCGCAACCCAGAAACAGGTCGCCTGGCAGAATTGTCTAATGACTTCCATGTCCCAGAGGCAGTTTGTATCAGTTTTGGTGACTAAGATACAATCATAACCACCCTTCTAATGGGTGGTTTGCTACAAGTCTAGCAGCCCAAATTACTAGCCAGCGCCTAAAGACGCTGGCTTTCACTTTGTTCAAACC
>CAURIB010000112.1:0-5939 GCA_963524795.1 uncultured Streptococcus sp. | reverse complement strand
GATATCCTCATTCATCTGACGGATGATGCTTATCGCTTGGTCAAGGATGAAGGCTACCTGATCATGAGTGGCATTATCAAGGACAAGTGGAACATGGTGCGTGAGTCAGCAGAAGCAGCTGGATTTTTCCTTGAAACCCACATGATTCAAGGGGAGTGGAATGCCTGTGTCTTCAAGAAGACCAAGGATATCTCCGGTGTGATTGGAGGCTAGTATGCAGCAGTATTTTGTCAAGGGGAGTGCAATCTCACCTGTCACTATTGAGGACAAGGAAACCAGCAAGCACATGTTTCAGGTCATGCGCTTGAAAGAAGATGACCAGGTGACCCTAGTCTTTGATGATGGGATCAAGCGTTTGGCGCGCGTGGTCAATGTGGATGCGCGTCAGTTGGAACTGATCGAAGAATTAGCTGACAATGTGGAACTGCCAGTCCAAGTGACCATCGCATCTGGTTTTCCCAAGGGAGATAAGTTGGAGTTTATTATTCAAAAGGTGACGGAACTAGGTGCCAGTCAGATTTGGGCCTTCCCTGCAGACTGGTCAGTTGCTAAATGGGACGGTAAAAAACTAGAGAAAAAAGTCGAGAAACTAGAAAAAATCGCCCTTGGAGCAGCCGAGCAAAGCAAGCGCAACTTTGTCCCGAGCATTACCCTTTTTGAAAAAAAGGCAGACTTTCTAGCACAACTGAGCCAGTTTGACCGCATCGTGGTGGCTTATGAAGAGTCGGCTAAAGAAGGCGAATCAGCCGCACTTATACAAGCAGTTGCTGGACTGGAAAAAGGAGCTAAATTGCTCTTTATCTTTGGTCCAGAAGGTGGTCTCTCACCTGCAGAAATCGATAGTTTTGAAGCTAAAGGAGCAGTCTTGGCAGGTCTTGGTCCTCGTATTTTGCGAGCAGAAACAGCACCGCTTTATGCCCTGTCAGCCCTTAGTGTTTTATTAGAATTAGAGAAATAAGAGGAAGAAAATGGAACAAAAACACCGTTCAGAATTTCCCGAAAAGGAACTTTGGGACTTGACAGCCCTATACCAAGACCGTGAGGATTTCTTGCGTACCATTGAAAAGGCGCGTGAAGACATCAATCAATTTAGTCGTGACTACAAGGGCAATCTTCACACTTTTGAAAATTTTGAGAAGGCTTTTGCAGAATTGGAACAAATCTATATTCAGATGAGTCATATCGGTAATTACGCCTTTATGCCTCAGACGACAGACTATGGTAATGAAGATTTTGCCAATATCGCCCAAGCTGGGATGGAGTTTCAAACAGATGCCAGTGTAGCCTTAACTTTCTTTGATGATGCCTTGGTAGAAGCAGATGAAGAAGTCTTGGATCGTTTGGGTGAACTGCCACATTTAACAGCTGCCATTCGTCAAGCAAAAATTAAAAAAGCCCACTATCTGGGGGCTGATGTGGAGAAGGCCTTGACCAATCTGGGTGAAGTTTTCTACAGTCCACAGGATATTTACACTAAAATGCGAGCTGGGGATTTCGAAATGGCTGATTTTGAAGCCCAGGGTAAGATCTACAAAAACAGCTTTGTGACCTATGAAAATTTCTATCAAAACCACGAGGACGCTGAAGTGCGTGAGAAATCCTTCCGTTCTTTCTCAGAAGGACTACGTAAGCACCAAAATACAGCTGCGGCAGCCTATCTTGCTCAGGTAAAGTCTGAGAAATTGTTGGCAGATATGAAAGGTTATGATTCAGTATTCGACTATCTTTTGGCTGAGCAAGAAGTGGACCGTGCCATGTTTGACCGCCAGATTGACCTCATCATGAAGGATTTTGCACCCGTTGCTCAGCGATATCTCAAGCATGTTGCCAAGGTCAATGGTCTTGAGAAGATGACCTTTGCAGACTGGAAATTGGACTTGGATAGCGCCCTGAATCCTGAAGTGACTATTGACGACGCCTATGATTTGGTCATGAAGTCGGTAGAGCCTTTGGGACAAGAGTATTGTCAGGAAGTTGCTCGCTATCAAGAAGAGCGCTGGGTGGACTTTGCTGCTAATAGTGGTAAGGATTCTGGTGGCTATGCAGCTGATCCCTACCGTGTGCATCCTTATGTTCTCATGAGCTGGACAGGTCGTTTGAGCGATGTTTATACCTTGATTCATGAAATTGGTCACTCTGGTCAATTCATCTTTTCTGACAATCACCAAAGTTACTTCAATGCTCACATGTCTACCTACTATGTCGAAGCACCGTCAACCTTCAATGAATTGCTTTTAAGTGATTACTTGGAACACCAGTCTGATGATCCACGTCAGAAACGATTCGCTCTTGCTCACCGCTTGACAGATACCTACTTCCATAACTTTATCACCCACCTCTTGGAAGCAGCCTTCCAACGTAAGGTTTATACACTGATTGAAGAAGGAGAAACCTTTGGGGCAAGCAAACTCAACAGTATTATGAAAGAAGTCTTGACGGATTTCTGGGGAGATGCTATTGAGATTGATGATGATGCAGCACTGACTTGGATGCGCCAAGCTCACTATTACATGGGCTTGTATAGTTATACCTATTCAGCAGGACTTGTCATCTCGACTGCTGGTTACCTTCATCTTAAAAACTCTGAGAATGGAGCTAGAGACTGGCTCAATCTCCTCAAATCAGGTGGTAGCAAAACACCACTTGAATCAGCTATGATTATCGGAGCCGATATCTCAACGGATAAACCACTCCGTGATACCATCCAATTCTTGTCTGATACAGTTGACCAAATTATCAACTACAGTGCCCAGTTGGGAGAGTAAAATATTAGAAATCTCAGTACAATAACGATATTGTTGAGATTTTAGAATGACATTACATTTATTTATTCTATATAATAAGATTGCCCTAAAAATAGCTGAAGTCTGTACACCTAAATACTCTCCTGAGAAGGAGTGATGTAGAGAGTACAGACGAAGGGATATTCGTTTTATTTTAAAATATATGTAAATATGATAAAATTAACAAGGTAAATGTTTTTAAAGAAAGGTTGATATTATGAAGAAGGAACAAGTGCTGATTGGTTTGGGAGTTGCAACTGCAATAGTAACTGCTTTTAATGGTCATGTCCAAGCAGATGAGGTTACAAATAAACAATCGAATAAAACTACTGTCAGTCAATCAGAGACCAAAAAGGATGTTGAAGTTTCAGAATCAGATGTAAAAAATGCAGAAGTAAAATTGAATCAAACAATTGAGGAAGAAAAGAATGCTCAGAAGATTGTTGATAAAACGCAACAAGAGTATGCATCTGCTGTAACAAATAAGAACAAAGCAGATGACGCTTTGAAACAAGCTCAAGAACTTGCTAAGCAAGCTACACCTGAGAAAATTAAAAATGCAGAGAAGGATCTTGCCGCAAAACAAGTAACTGTCAAGAAAGCCGAAGAAAATTTGGCTGGAGCAAAACAAGGTGAGAAACAAGCTCAGACAAGTGTCGAGAACCAACAAACAGTTGTTAATAAGGCAAAAACTCAGGTTGATCAAAGAGCAGTAGACGTAAAAAAGGCACAAGACAAAGTAAGAGTAGCAGAGAATTCTTTTGATTGGAATACATTACGTGATGTTCAGCAAGCAACTGGGAAATTGGATGCGAAAGTGAAAGCAGATCAGGCTAAAGTAAGTTCTTTAACTAGTGAATTCTCAAAAGCACAACAAGAAAGAAAAGCGCTTGTAGAAAGAGGAGATAAGAACCGTTCTACTCTTGAAAAGAATTTAAAATCAGCTGGGAATGAGTTTTTAACAGTTACGGTCCCGCACGAGATTCAATCAAATTCTGTTAGCGAGAGTGATTCCAAGACTCCTCCACTTGATGAAAAAACTTTCGTAGGAAGTGATGGGAAAACCTATTATGCTGCTGCAAATGAAGATGTGAATTTTAGCGGAGAAAGAACAGAAACTATCGTTGTCTCATCTAAAGATTATGTCAATGTTCCTCATGTGGTTGATTATAAAAAGGTTTCTGAAGAAGTTCGTAAATACTTAATTGAATTGCGTAGAATAAATGGTATTGATATTCCAGTGCCTGCTGTGACTGACAAAGCCCTGAGATATGCAAAAGCGAGAGCAAATGAAATGGTGGCAAATAATAAATTGTCACATGATACAAAATTGAAAAATCAAGATTTTGGTTTTAAGGATGCGACCGAAAATGCAACAGCTGGTTCCGTTCCAGAAAAGAGCCTGTTAAGTGAAAAAGAACTTGCTTATAAAGCGGTTTTATCTTACTTTAATGATTATAGAAATGCCTCGTTATATGGCTCATCAGATCCAAAAGAAGCGCATAGACGTAACTATGGTCATAGAATTCCCTTGCTAGCAGCTTCTGGGACAGGGATGGCTGTCGGAGCATCCTCTAGCGAAAAAACAAGCTATGGCAATTATGGAGTGTTAACATTTATTAGTGAGAATAAAGATGTTTATGGAATACTTCCTTCTGGAGCTAAAGGGTATAGTAGTTATTTTTTAGCAAGAGCAGAAAATAAAGATAGTAATCCAGATTATAGCGAATTTTACTTTAATGGGAAACGAGTAAAATTCTTACCGAAAATAACCTTCCGTTATATTTGGAATGAAATCACACATCCTAAAAATCCTGCCTATACTAAAGCTAAAGATACTTTGGACAATTTTAATCGAAAACAAAGAAATGAAGAGGCTGTAGTAAATGAAAAAATATCGTCTCTTAGCAAGAATCTGACCATTGCTAAAACTAATTTGAATAAAGATCAAAAAGAGCTGGGTAAAACGAAGAAACATCTTACAGATTTAACTAAACAAAATGAAGCTAAATTAAACGTTTTAAAATTAGCTCAGACTGAATTGAGTAAACAACAAACTATGCTGAATGTTGCTAAATCTGAACTTTCGAAGCAAGAATCTCAATTAAATCGATTGAAAGCAATCAAAAATAATAAATCTCATGCTAGTAAGAATGCGGAACAGTCATTAGTGACTGCTAAAAAGGATTTGTCAAAGGCGCAACAAGATGTCATTGACCTCAAAAATGCTCCAAGAAAACTCGACGATGCTAAAAAACAATTGATTAGAGCTAAACAAAAGGTTGAGGAATCTAAAAAAGCACTCGATAATGCCAATGTTAAATTAAAACTTGCTAATGCTAAAAAAGAGGCTGCTAAAAAGGAATATACGAAAGTATCTGAAGCATATAAACAATATTTATTGTTAAAACAAAAAGCGGCTTCAAAAGGAAGTTGGATTCAATCCTCTGGTCGTTGGTGGTACAGACACAACAATGGTTCCTATACAACTAATGGTTGGGAACTAATCGACAGTACATGGTATTATTTTGACAGTTCAGGATGGATGCAAACAGGCTGGGTAAAAACAGGCGGTTCATGGTATTATCTTAATTCTTCAGGTGCAATGCAAACAGGCTGGGTAAAAACAGGTGGATTATGGTATTACCTCAATTCTTCGGGAGCAATGCAAACAGGTTGGTTTAGTGTCTCAGGGAAATGGTACTATGCATATGGTTCAGGTGCCTTAGCAATCAGTACAACTACACCAGATGGTTATAAAGTGAATTATAACGGGGAATGGATCAGATAGACAAATTAAAAGTTATATAATGTTACTTAGTATGTATTATTTAAGGTATTTGTAAAGAATTACAAATGAATATAGGTTACCAATTATAACAGATTTTGAGAACAATTTTAAAACAAGAATAATAGTCAACACCTTTTTAGAATGTATAGGTCGAATAGTTCACAATTTAAGAAAAAATTGAAATTAATTTTTCAATCATGTTTCCAAGCACATTTCTTGAAACCCTTTTCTTCTTTTGATAGACTAATGTATAGTTTTTGAAAAAAGGAGACTTATCATGAAAAAATTTGTTGCTGAATTAATCGGTACATTTATGCTTGTGTTCATCGGAACAGGAGCTGTTGTTTTTGGAAATGGTGTTGAAG
>CAURIB010000111.1:0-5985 GCA_963524795.1 uncultured Streptococcus sp. | reverse complement strand
GTTTCAAGTTTTTCTTCAGTGATTTCACCCATGACACGGATAGCAAGTCCTGGTCCTGGGAATGGTTGGCGCCATACGATGTGGTCTGGCATGCCAAGCTCAGTACCAAGGGCACGAACTTCATCCTTGTAAAGAGTGTTGAGTGGCTCGATCAGTTCAAACTGCATGTCTTCTGGAAGTCCACCAACGTTGTGGTGAGACTTGATGGTTTGTGCAGTATCAGTACCTGACTCGATAACGTCTGTGTAAAGTGTTCCTTGAGCAAGGAATTTCACGTCTGTTAGTTTGCTTGCCTCATCGTCAAAGACATAGACAAACTCGTTACCGATAATCTTCCGTTTTTGTTCAGGATCAGATACACCAGCCAATTTATCAAGGAAACGTTTGGCAGCGTCTGCCTTAACGATATTGAGACCAAACTTACCACCAAGCATATCCATAACTTGATCAGCTTCCCCTTTACGGAGAAGACCGTGGTCTACAAAGATACAGATTAATTGATCGCCGATTGCTTTTTGGAGAAGAACCCCAACAACAGAAGAGTCAACACCACCAGAAAGTCCGAGAAGAACACGTTTATCTCTAACTTTTTCACGGATTTGTTTGATTTGCATCTCGATGAAGTTATCCATAGTCCAGTCACCTTTGGCACCACAGATATTTAAAGCAAAGTTACGCAAAATATCATAACCGTGAACTGAGTGGCGAACTTCTGGGTGGAATTGGATACCGTAAATTTTCTTATCAGGGTTTTCAATAGATGCATAAGGACAGTCTGCAGAAGTTCCAGTACGAACAAAGTCAGCAGGAATTTCCGTTACAGCATCACCGTGGCTCATCAAGACAAGTTGCTCATCTGGAGTACCCGCAAAAAGAGCTGATTCTGTGTGAGTCAATGTTGATTGACCGTATTCACGGTTACCAGCATCGCCTGCAGGAACAACCTTACCACCAAGCTTGTGAGTCAATAGTTGCATACCATAGCAGATTCCCAAAATCGGAATTCCAAGTTCAAAAATCTCTGGATCAATATCAAACGATCCTTCTTCGTAAACAGAGTTTGGACCACCTGAAAGTACAATCCCAATAGGATTGATAGCACGGACTTCGTCAGCCGAAATCTTGTGACTTTTTAGTTCTGAAAAGACACCAATCTCACGGATACGACGTGAGATGAGTTGGTTGTACTGGCTACCATAGTCCAGCACGATGATCTTTTCGACATCTTGCAAATCAGTTGAAATGTTGCTCATCTTTTCCCTTTCTTCAAAGAAATATCTTCTTGAATATTCTATCATAAAAGGGTTAGAATTACCAACTAAACAAGTGCGGTTTGACTTTTCCCTATGAGTTACGGTACAATGGAAAAAATAAAGAAAAGAAGTGATCAAGCATGTTACCAGCTTATATGAAAATCCACGACCAAATCAAGAAAGACATTGATGAGGGAAGTTGGAAAATTGGGGAAAGACTTCCAAGTGAGCGAGATTTAGCAGAAGACTTTGCCGTTAGTCGCATGACCTTACGTCAAGCAATCTCTCTTTTGGTTGAAGAAGGGGTTTTGGAACGACGTGTAGGTAGTGGGACCTTTGTTTCAAGCACACGTGTTCAGGAAAGAATGCGTGGAACAACTAGTTTTACGGAGATTGTTAAAGCTCAAGGGAAAACTCCGTCTAGTCACTTGATTTCTTATCGTCGAACCATTCCAAATGAGCAAGAAGTGGCTAAACTTGGTTTACTGCCAACTGATAACATCATTCGTATGGAGCGTGTTCGTTATGCAGATAAGGTTCCTGTTGTCTATGAAGTGGCGTCGATTCCTGAGAAATTTATCAAAAATTTCAAAAAAGAAGAAGTAACCAAGCACTTCTTTCAAACCTTGCAAGAGCATGGTTATCGAATTGGTAAATCTCACCAGACCATATACGCACGTTTAGCCAAAGAAAAGATAGCTCATTACTTAGAAGTTGAAAAAGGGCATGCTATTTTAGGTTTGACTCAGGTTTCTTACTTTGATGACGGAACGGCTTTTGAGTATGTAAAGAGCCAATACGTCGGAGAACGGTTTGAATTTTATCTAGAAAATAATTAGTTTATAACATCACTCTTAAAATAGAAACTCATCTACTTTAAGAGTTTTTATTTGGTTAAGATTAGAAAATATTTTCCTAGTAAGAAAAATAGTAATCATACGAGTATTTTTTAAAGAATCGTGTTATAATAGTTAGGTTATATGGTCCCGATAAGGTGGTAGTGAACGTCGTTTATCGATTCTCTACCAGTACTTTGTAACTCTATAACGAATATTTTTTTAAGGGGGGACATTTTTATGTCAGAACGTAAATTATTCACGTCTGAATCTGTATCTGAGGGGCATCCAGATAAGATTGCAGACCAAATTTCAGATGCTATCTTGGATGCTATTTTAGAGCAGGATCCAGAAGCGCACGTTGCTGCTGAGACAGCTGTTTATACTGGTTCAGTTCATGTATTTGGAGAAATTTCAACTACAGCTTATGTAGATATTAACCGTGTCGTACGTGATACCATTGCAGAGATCGGCTATACCAATACTGAGTATGGTTTTTCTGCAGAGACGGTGGGAGTTCACCCATCACTTGTTGAGCAGTCTCCAGATATCGCTCAAGGTGTTAATGAAGCCTTGGAAGTTCGTGGAAATGCTGATAAAGATCCACTTGACTTGATTGGAGCTGGGGACCAAGGTCTCATGTTTGGTTTTGCAGTTAATGAAACTGAAGAACTTATGCCGCTTCCAATCTCACTCAGTCACAAGTTGGTTCGTCGTTTAGCAGAGCTTCGTAAGTCTGGTGAAATTAGCTATCTTCGTCCAGATGCTAAATCTCAAGTTACTGTTGAGTACGATGAAAATGACCAGCCAGTGCGCGTGGATACAGTCGTTATTTCAACTCAACACGATCCAGAAGTCAGCAATGAACAAATTCATGAAGATGTGATTAACAAGGTTATCAAGGAAGTGATTCCAGCTTCTTATCTTGACGATGAAACTAAATTCTTCATCAATCCAACAGGTCGTTTCGTTATCGGAGGACCTCAAGGAGACTCAGGTTTGACAGGCCGCAAGATTATCGTGGATACCTATGGTGGTTATTCACGTCATGGTGGTGGTGCCTTCTCTGGTAAGGATGCGACTAAGGTTGACCGTTCCGCTTCTTATGCAGCTCGCTACATTGCTAAAAACATTGTTGCTGCAGGTCTTGCTAAGAAAGCAGAAGTTCAATTGGCTTACGCAATTGGTGTAGCCCAACCTGTATCTGTTCGTATCGATACCTTTGGTACTGGTACAGTAGCGGAAAGCAAGCTTGAAAAAGCAGTGCGTCAAATCTTTGACCTTCGTCCAGCAGGAATCATCCAAATGCTGGACCTCAAACGTCCAATCTACCGTCAAACAGCGGCTTATGGACACATGGGACGTACAGATATCGATCTTCCATGGGAACGCTTGGATAAGGTAGAAGCCTTGAAAGAAGCAGTTAGATAAAGTAAAAAGGAGTTGATTTAAACTCCTTTTTACTTTATTTATTGATAGTCTTTAAAAAAGCCCAGTTCCCAATGGACTTAGTCCCATACTCTAACTCCATAAAATCTAGCAATACATAATCATTCTTTTTGTAGAATGAAACATTTTTTTCTGTACTGGTAATGAGTCCTAAACGCTTGCAACCCTTGGATTTGACATAAGGCTCAACTGCGTCTCTAAGAAAGGCACTGCCCACTCCTTGTCCTTTAACGGATGGATTGACTGCAAGGAGCATCAAATACCAGTCAAAGCTATTTGATTTTTTCAAATGTTCTTCGGAACGGTCTACTAGATCAAGATACTTCAAAAAATTTCGTGGACTGATATAACGAAACAGTTTTATAACTCCATTTAGCAAGTAAGATAAGATAGAAAAATCATTTTGTTGTAATAAGGCGACAGCTAATATTTCTCCACCTCGTTCAGCTACTAAACAGGTCTCTTTTTTGATATAAAGACGAGTAAGAAGGCTTTCCAATAATTCTAAAAAAGCAGGATAGTAGTCAGGCTTCTTCAAATCATCGATAATTAGAGTTAAAAAAGGATACTCAATAAAGCTATCGGCCACCACTTTTCCAATTTTTTGATATTCGTCCAGCCTTGCTTTTCTGTATATTATTTTTTTCATTTATAGGCTCCTTTTCCAATTCTCTAACATTATAACAAAACATATTAATTTTTTCGATAAAAATATTAAAGATTTACAGAAATATCTACCAATTTAGTAGTTTAGATGCTTCTCTAATAAATTATTAAAAAACATTTATATTAATATATTTTTATATAAGAGTCTAGAGCAGATAAAAAGCACCCTATGGAGTTAGACATAATAATCTAACTTCATAGGGTGCTGTCTAATATGGCTAAGATTTATTTTGTGGGGATTGAAATTTCAATCAGTTTTTCAGAGTAGAGGGTCTTGATATTAGCTTCATCGATATTTTGCTTGTCAATCTTACGATTTAAGAAAAATTCTTGGATTTTCTCCATCTCTTTTTCGCGGATAGCGCGATGTTTATTTGAAATGAGGATTTCGTAATGAAGCGGAGCCTGAGTAAAAATAACATCTGTATTTCCCGCAGAATAAACCTCTACAAGCGTTGCGTCGGTGCTTTCTAGCTGACTTTTAACAAGTTGCGAGTGTGAATTTGTAGTATTGATAAGCTTCATAGGGTTTCCTCCTGTATTTCTATGTCTATTATAGCACTTTTTGGGAAATTTGGTAGAGATAGTTTAAATTTGGTGTTGCTTTTTCCATTCTTCGATCGCCCATTTATGACTTCCACGTTTTAAGTTAGTAATAGCTTCATCGATTGGGAACCAAGCTAGATGATTGAAGTCTTCGAGAGGTTTTTGAATTTCTTGATAAGAAGTGGCTTCGTAGAGATAGGCTGGATTGTAGTAGTAGGTATCACGATGGCTGGAATAGAAATACTCATCAGCTTGCCCGTAGTAGGTGCCGATTTCAGCTGTAAATCCTAATTCTTCAATCAATTCTCGTTTGAGAGCTTCAAGGTGATTTTCACCTTCTTCAATTTCGCCCCCTGGTAAGAACCACGCACCATTTGGAGCTTGTACGAGGATAATCTTTTCATGGTTTGCATCAGGTATGACTGCATAAACGCCATATCTATTTTTGTAGGTTACTCCCTCTTTTTTTTCTCCAAATGTTGGATTTGCCATAAATTTCTCCTTCGTGAGTGCGCTTTCTTTCTATAATAGTAAAGAATGCTCTTACTGTCAAGCAAGAACATTCTTTTGTATGTGAGGAACTAGTCGTTTGACTCGACTGTTTCCGTTTTATTTTTGGACTTAATTACGATTTTACCTTTACTTGTCATGACTGCCTTGAGGTCTTTTTCACTTGGATTTTCAAGGTAGTAGTCTGTAATGGCATCTTCGATATAGTCTTGGATGGTACGACGGAGTGGACGAGCTCCCATTTTTGGATCGTAACCAAGGTCTACAAGTTTTTCTTTGACCTTTTCTGTAACATCGAGATGGATATTATTGCTTGAGAGTCGTTTATTCACATCATCTAACATGAGGTCAACGATTTGAAGGAGATTTTCCTTGCTGAGAGCTTTGAATTCGATAATACCATCAAAGCGGTTCATGAATTCAGGGCTAAAGAAATTACCTAGCTCACCTAATACAGAATTTGTACGGCCTTCTCTAGCTGCACCAAATCCAACACTTGCTTCAGCTTTTCCTGTACCAGCATTTGAGGTCATGATAATGATGGCATCCTTGAAGCTAACTGTGCGTCCTTGACCGTCAGTTAAGCGGCCATCATCCAATACTTGAAGGAACATATGCATAACATCTGGATGGGCTTTTTCAACCTCGTCAAGGAGGATCAGTGAGTAGGGGTTGCGACGCACTTTCTCAGTCAATTGTCCAGCTTCATCATAGCCTACGTATCC
>CAURIB010000110.1:0-6024 GCA_963524795.1 uncultured Streptococcus sp. | reverse complement strand
ATATAGGGGCTAGGTATAAAGGACAATCCTAAGAAAAGGTACAGCCACGTAAGTAAGGCTAAAAAAGCGCTTATAAATTGAAATATAAGATGGCGCCATTGAAAAATTCTAGTTTTATAAAAGATGGTCCATGGTTGGATAAATAAGGTCAAGCAAAGACCAAAGAACCAGATATCCCACAAGACTGGGGTAAAGGCCAAACCATACTGTCCTAAAATAACATGAGCAAACATAAAGGCTAATAAGAATAAGTAAATTATTCTAAAAACGTTTAGATATTTCATCATAATTTAAACTCTATTTCAGTATTATTTAGAGTCGAAAGGGAAATTTCACTTATTTTCTTGAGATTAAAACTCTCTATTTATCGTATATTTAATTTCTGTCTTCATAATTAATGGAGCTACCAAATCATGGTATTCATAATAGCGATGAATAAAGAATCCTTTATCAATGAGAATTTCATTATTTTCAACTTTATAATCTAAATTTATCGGAATAATAGGATGATCATCCACGGAGCATAAAAAGAAAGTAATTATAAAAATTTGAAAAGCGACATATGTGCTCAATAACTGAAAGATTATGTGATACCATTCAAATCCTCTCTTTTTATAGTAAAGAACCCAGGGGTGAATCAATAAAATAAGACACAAACAAAGGAACCAAAAATTCCATGGACCAGGAGTAAAAGATAAACCAAACAATCCAAGACAACAATGAACAAGAACAAAGGACAGAAGGATAAGATAGACAATTCTAAACACATTCAGGTATTTGAACATTATTTACTCCTTTTCTTTTCTACATATTTGATCATGAGAGTGGCTAAGGTTGCTAGACAGAAAAAGATCAGATAAGTTGCAATAGGAAACCAGATGTAGCGGTGATCTAGTGATAAGAGAGAAGGTAAAAGCCCCTTACTATTTTTCCCACCAACTCCTAAAAATAGATGAACTATCAAACCAATACTATTAAGATAGATAAATAGTTCTGCATATCTTTTTATTGTCATTCTTGTCCTAGTCAAGTCTAGGAACCAATAGTCAAATAATCTATAGACCAGACAAAAAAGATTTATATATATTGGAAAACTATAGTTGATATCTCTGTATGGTGAAGGAATAGGAAGGCTTTTGAAAATTAGAGTCACACCTAAGCCTATTCCTAAAAAAAGACCAAGGATCAGGAAGAAGCCTAAAAATTTATGAGAATCCAGCCAAAGATGAAAACTTTCTTTCCTTTGGTGATTAATCTTTGTGTTTGATTTTCTTTTATTATTTTTCATTTGAGTGGATATTCCCTATTTTCTTATTTTCTCTTTTTCTTTTCAATATACTTGGAAGAAGATTACATATATCTACCTTTAAAACTTTTTTTCATCATTTCTAAACTCTACTGAACCGAATTGAGTAATATCAATCTTCTTTACAAAAGGAAATACTGCAAATATAGAACTAGTTAACAAAAAAGCTAAATCAATCCATGTTAGTTCAATTTTTAAACACTTAAACAAGCCCCATATTATAAATATAGTAAGCGCTAGAATTGGGCTTATGTAATTCAAACTATTAAAAGCTTCTTTTAAACTTTTTCTTTGTTCTTGCTTCTGTCTCTCTTTTTCATAAATTGCAGTTGCAGAGTTTCGTGCTAATAATTCTTCATAAGATGGTAAATCTACTTCTTTGAAAGTAAATTGAGATTTTTGCTCATCATCCACTACTTGAAATAGTCTATTGATCGTAAAAATCGCTTGATCCTCATTACTCTTTAAAACATAATAAACTGGTACATCCATACCATTAGTCTGAAGAAGTTGTTTAATTCTACTATTAAATCCAGACAATTGTTGTGGAGAAAAAGAGTCTGCTCTACCTATTTTTAATTCAAAAATAGCGATAATTTCTTTTGAATCACAATCTATAATTGCAAAATCAGTTACAAAATTTCCAAGTCTATATTCTTGTATCACTGTTTCTTCTGAATATTGTTCCAATAATTTTTTCTTAAATTCTTTTTCAAAAGTTACTATATTAGTTTTATTAGACATCATCATCTCTCATTTCTTAAATTTTATTTCTCAAATTACTTTATTTTATACCAATAATTATAATACAGAACAATTAAAAGTTCCTGTAAACAACTTTGCCTTTATATATAATTACTATTGTACACGAATCACTATAAAATAAACTTCCCTACTCAAGTGCTTTGACTTCCAACATCATATCACGAATATGGGCTGCGAGTTCAAAATCAAGCACTTCAACTGCTTCTTGCATTTGTTTTTCTAGTTTCTTGACCAATTCTTTGCGTTCTTGTTTGTTAAGGCTATTGATATCGACTTCCTTGTCCTCTTCCTTGGCAACTACCTTGGTTACAGAGATCAGATCACGGATTTCTTTCTTAATCGTTTGTGGAACAATGCCGTGCTCTTCATTATAGGTCATCTGGATTTTACGACGACGGGCCGTTTCATCGATGGCTTTTTGCATAGACTGAGTCATCGTATCAGCATACATGATGACATGCCCCTCACTATTACGGGCAGCACGACCAATGGTCTGAATGAGTCCACGCTCATTACGAAGGAAACCTTCCTTGTCGGCATCGAGAATAGCAACTAGACTCACCTCTGGAACGTCAATCCCTTCACGAAGGAGGTTAATTCCTACCAAGACATCAAAAACACCCAAACGCAGGTCACGGATAATCTCCGTACGCTCTAAAGTCTTGATATCCGAGTGCATGTATTTGACCTTGATACCCATTTCTTTGAAGTAGTCAGTCAAATCTTCAGCCATTTTCTTGGTCAAGGTTGTAATAAAGGTCCGTTCGTTCTTTTCAACACGGGCATTGATTTCACCTAAGAGGTCATCAATCTGTCCCATTGTCGGACGAACTTCCACCTCAGGATCCAAAAGCCCTGTCGGACGAATGATTTGCTCAATCACTGTCTCGGTCTGCTCGTGTTCATAATCACCAGGTGTCGCTGATACATAGACAATCTGGTGAACATGACTTTCAAACTCTTCACGACGAAGGGGACGATTATCCAAGGCAGAAGGCAAACGGAAACCATAATTTACTAACATTTCCTTACGAGAACGGTCTCCATTGTACATTCCCTTGATCTGCCCCATGGTCATGTGGCTCTCATCAATCATGATTAAGAAATCATCTGGAAAGAAATCGAGAAGAGTATAAGGTGGCTCTCCTTCGCTGCGTCCATCCATATGACGTGAGTAGTTTTCAACGCCGTTTGTATAGCCCATCTCACGAAGCATCTCGATATCGTACTCTGTACGTTGTTTCAAACGTTGAGCTTCAAGGAGCTTACCTTCCTTTTCAAAGATAGCTAACTGCTCCTCCAACTCGGCCTCAATCTTGGCAATAGCTACTTCCATGTGGTCATCATTAGTCACAAAGTGAGTCGCTGGGAAAATAGCCAAATGATCCACTTCCCCGAGAACTTGACCAGTTAGTGCTTCGACTTCACGGATACGATCAATCTCATCCCCGAAAAACTCAACTCGAAAGGCATGGTCGTCACGAGAGGCTGGGAAAATCTCCACCACATCCCCACGGACACGGAATCTTCCCCGTTGGAAATCAATATCATTGCGTTCAAACTGGATATCCACCAAGTCATTGAGCAGTTTATCTCGAGAAATCTCAAGACCCGGACGCAAACTTACCACGCTATCAGCGTATTCCTTAGGCGAACCCAATCCATAGATACAAGAAACAGATGCTACAATGATGACGTCATTACGCTCCAAGAGGGCTGAGGTTGCTGAATGACGTAGTTTATCAATTTCGTCATTGACTGAACTATCTTTTTCTATATAAGTATCGCTTGAAGGCACATAGGCTTCTGGTTGGTAATAATCATAGTAGGAAACAAAATACTCGACAGCATTCTCTGGGAAAAATTCCTTGAACTCCCCATAGAGTTGCCCTGCCAGAGTCTTATTGTGGGCGATGACAAGGGTTGGCTTATTAACTTGAGAAATGACCTGGCTCATAGTGTAAGTCTTTCCTGTACCAGTCGCCCCCATCAAGATTTGGGCCTTTTCTCCACCCTCGATATTATCCACCAACTGCTCGATGGCTTGCGGTTGGTCTCCAGATGGTTGGTATTTGGATACCAGTTTAAATTTGTTGTCTGTAATTCGATTTATCATAAAAGCCTCATACACCTTTTCTATTCTTCTATTGTACCATAAAAAGAATCGACTTACTGCTTCTCAACTTTTGAACAGTTCTAAAACGATGTTACATCTTCTCACATAGTTGTGCTAAATATTTGCCAACTTTTTTAGTTTCTGCTATAATGGGTAAATATTCTGAAAAGGAGACTAAACATGAAGAAAAAAATCCTAGCATTTTTACTAATTTTGTTACCTATTTTCACTCTTGGAGTAGCAAAATCTGACACTACAAAATCTAAGTATGTCATCGCGAGTGATTCATCATTTGCACCTTTTGTCTTCCAAAACTCAAGTAACCAGTACACTGGTATCGATATGGACTTGATCAAGGCTATTGCCGAAGACCAAGGTTTTGAAATTGAGATCACCAACCCAGGTTTTGACGCTGCTATTAACGCGGTTCAATCTGGACAAGCTGACGGTATCATTGCCGGTATGTCTGTCACAGACGCTCGCAAAGAAACCTTTGACTTCTCGGATTCTTACTACACTGCCAATACTATTTTAGGTGTTAAAGAATCAAGCACGATCTCTTCTTATGAAGATTTGAATGGTAAAACAGTTGGTGTTAAAAACGGCACGGCCTCTCAAACCTTCCTAACGGAGAACCAAAGCAAGTACGGTTATAAAATCAAAACCTTTGCTGACGGTTCATCTATGTATGACAGCCTCAACACTGGTGCAATTGATGCCGTCATGGATGACGAACCAGTGCTTAAATATTCTATCAGCCAAGGTCAAAAATTAAAAACACCTATCGAAGGAACTCCGATTGGAGAAACTGCCTTTGCAGTTAAAAAGGGAAGTAATCCTGAATTGATCGAAATGTTTAATAAGGGACTTGCCAACCTCAAAGCTAATGGAGAATTCCAAAAAATTCTTGACAAGTATCTAGCAAGCGGAGCAACAACTACTTCTACAAATACAGTTGACGAAACTACTATCTGGGGCTTACTCCAAAACAACTACAAGCAACTCCTTAGCGGGCTTGGAATCACACTTGCCTTAGCCCTTATCTCGTTTGCGATTGCGATCGTGATTGGGATTATCTTTGGTATGTTTAGCGTGAGTCCTTATAAATCACTTCGTCTTGTTTCAGAGATCTTTGTTGATGTGATTCGCGGTATTCCACTAATGATTCTTGCCGCCTTCATCTTCTGGGGAATTCCAAACTTTATCGAATCTCTTACAGGTCAACAAAGTCCAATCAACGACTTTGTCGCTGGTACTATCGCACTTTCCCTAAACTCAGCTGCCTACATCGCTGAGATTGTTCGTGGTGGTATTAAGGCAGTTCCTGTTGGACAAATGGAAGCTAGTCGAAGTCTTGGTATTTCATATGGAAAAACCATGCGTAAGATTGTCTTGCCACAAGCAACCAAGCTCATGCTTCCAAACTTCGTTAACCAATTTGTTATCGCATTGAAAGATACAACGATCGTATCTGCAATCGGTCTTGTAGAACTCTTCCAAACTGGTAAAATTATCATTGCTCGTAACTACCAAAGTTTCAAAATGTATGCAATTCTCGCAGTCTTCTATCTTGTGATTATCACTCTTCTTACTAGACTTGCAAAACGCTTAGAAAAGAGGATTCAATAATGGCTAAATTAAAAATCGATGTCGATAATTTACATAAACAATATGGCAAAAACAAAGTCCTCAAAGGAATCTCAGCAAAATTCTATGAAGGAGATGTTGTTTGTATCATTGGACCTTCTGGTTCAGGTAAATCAACTTTCTTGCGTAGCTTGAATCTCCTTGAGGAAGGTACAAAAGGTCATATCACAGTTAATGGTTATGATTTGAC
>CAURIB010000109.1:0-6032 GCA_963524795.1 uncultured Streptococcus sp. | reverse complement strand
TACGGATTGGAAGACCAATCAAGTCGCTATCGCTAAATTTAACACCGACACGTTCATTACGGTCATCTGTTAAAACTTCGTAGCCTTTATTGACCAAAGCTTCTTCGATACGATTTGTCAATGCAAGACTTGCTTCATCCTTGACGTTAACTGGAATCAAGTGCACATCAAATGGCGCCAATTCTTTAGGGAAGTTGATTCCCCAAGCATAACGGTATTCACCTTTTGGAGTCTTGTTAACAAAGAGGCGAGCGTGTTGTTCCATGACTGCTGAAAGGAGACGGCTGACACCGATACCATAACATCCCATGATAATTGGAATCGCACGACCATTTTCATCCAAGACATCTGCTCCCATACTTGCTGAGTAACGAGTCCCAAGTTTAAAAATGTGACCAATCTCGATACCACGTGCAAAGTTGAGAACACCTTGTCCGTCAGGAGAGATTTCACCCTCACGAACTTCACGGATATCGACATACTCGGCAGTGAAATCACGGCCTGGGTTGACACCAGTCAAGTGGTAACCATCTTCGTTGGCACCAGCAACAGCATTGCGACTATCTTGCACCTTACGGTCTGCGATAATCTTGACATTTTCTGGAAGATTGACTGGCCCAAGTGAACCAAAGTCCGCTCCTAACAATTCTTTCACTTCCATCTCAGTTGCAGGTTCCAAGAAATCTGCTCCAAGGTAGTTTTTCAATTTGACTTCATTGAGTTGGTCATTGCCAACGAGTAGGGCAACAACTGGCTCCTCGTCTGCTATATAAACCAAGGTCTTGATTGTTTGCTCTTCAGAGACATTCAAGAAAGCAGCAACTTCATCAATCGATTTGACACCTGGTGTTTCCACGCGAGCCACTTCATCTTCAGTCACAACACGATTGCTTGGTTTGTAGGCGTTGGTTGCCATTTCCAAGTTGGCTGCATAACTTGATTCACTTGAGTAGGCAATGGTATCTTCACCAGAAACCATCCATTTGAGCAATTCTGCCTTGATTTCTTCTTGCACTTGATCAGGAATCTCATCAAACGATGCGACAGACTTGTCTAACACCACCCAACGGTCAAGGTCTGTACGAGCAGGTGTGATGGCCATAAATTCTTGACTATCCTTACCACCCATGGCTCCACCGTCACCGATGATGGCTTTAAAGTCCAAGCCACTACGAGTGAAAATACGTTCGTAGGCCGCCTTGTACTCATCATAAGTAACATCCAAACTATCGTAGTTAGCGTGGAAGCTATAACCATCTTTCATGATGAACTCACGGGTACGAAGAAGTCCATTACGTGGACGTTTTTCATCACGATACTTAGGCTGGATTTGGTACAAGTTCAAAGGCAATTGCTTGTATGACTTGACAGAATCACGGACAATCGCTGTGAAGGTTTCTTCGTGAGTTGGACCCAAGATAAAGTCTGACTTCTCACGGTTTTTCAATTTGTACAAGTCTTCCCCGTAGGTTTCATAACGGCCAGATTCACGCCAAAGATCTGCACTAAGAAGGGCTGGAGCCAACATCTCAACAGCACCCATCTTGTCAAACTCTTGACGCATGATCTTCTTGGCTTTTTCGATTACACGGTTGGCAAGTGGCAGGTAAGAGTAAACTCCTGCTGATACTTGGCGAACATATCCAGCACGCAACATAAGGGCGTGGCTGATAACTTGAGCATCGCTTGGCATTTCGCGAAGCGTTGGGATAAGCATTTTACTTTGTTTCATAATGACTCCTCTAATTCTTAAAAGAAGGTTCGCATGATGTCGTTCCAAGTCACGGCGAGCATCAAGACGACCATAATGACAACTCCAACCAGAGTGACATAGGTTTCAATTTCTTGTTTTAGTGGTTTGCGACGGATAGCTTCTAGGATGTTGAGCACGATTTTTCCACCATCTAGCGCAGGAATCGGAATCAAGTTGAAAATCCCGATATTGATGGAAATCATAGCCAAGAAGAACAAGACATTCTCAAGACCATTCTTAGCAGCATCGCTACTTGCCTTAAAGATAGCAACGGGACCGCCCAACTTATTCAAATCTGGTTGGAAGATCAAGCTTTTCAAAGCATTGAGAATGCGCAAGGCTGAATCAGCTGCACTTGTAAATCCGCCCATAAACATGGACCAGATATCTGATTTGAGTCTCGGTTGAACACCTAAAATATAACGACCTTGGTTTTCCTCAGGGGTCACACTGACTTGCTTTTCAGTTCCATTTTCAGAAATAGTCACATCCAAAACAGGCGCTGTTTTATCCTTTGTTTCTGCATCAACAGCCTGAATCAAATCTGTCCAGTTTGAAATCTCATGACTGCCGACCTTAGTAATTTGGGCCGTATTTTCAACACCAACCTTAGTCAAAGCACTATCTGGAATGATGCTAAAATTGTTCGTTTGCGTATCACGAACGCCACCTTGCATGAAAATCAAAATCCAGAAAACAACGACTCCTAAAATGAAGTTATTCATAGGACCAGCAAAGTTAGTGATCATTTTACCCCAGACAGTCGCATTCTGATATTGGACGTCTAAGGGAGCGATACGAACTTCCGTTCCATCAGCTTCCACAATGGTCGCATCATGATCAACTGAGAAGGTCTTCTCTTCTTCCAAGACCAAGCCTCTAATAAAGAGTTTGTCCTCAAAATCAAACTGAGTGACCTGCATGGGTAAAGCAGTCTGGTCAACCTTTTTCCCAGAGAGATTGATACGCTTGACCTTACCATCCGCTGCCAATGTTAGACTTGCAGGGGTTCCAGTCTTAATCTCTGTCGTATCTTCACCCCAACCTGCCATACGAACGTAACCACCCAGTGGCAGGAGACGAATAGTATAAGCAGTCCCATCTTTTCCGATATGGGCAAAGATTTTGGGACCCATCCCGATGGCAAACTCACGAACCAAAATCCCAGACTTTTTAGCAAAGTAGAAATGGCCGAACTCGTGAACCACCACGATAATTCCAAAGACTAGAATAAATGTTAGTAATCCTATCATTTAATTTCTGTTCACCTTTCCTTAAAATAAGCCAAAGAGGTGCATAATAGGGAAAACTACTAGCATACAGTCAAAACGATCCAGTACCCCACCATGACCAGGGATAAATTTGCCTGAGTCTTTGACTCCAAAATGACGCTTCATAGCACTTTCGATTAAATCACCCAACTGACCTGCTAGACTAAAGAAGATAGCAAAAACCAGCATTTTGTAAAGCCCATATGGTAAAGCAACGGTACTATCGACTAGCATAAAGATGAGAGTCGCTAGCATAGCAGCCAAGATCCCCCCTATAGCACCTTCTATGGTCTTGTTAGGCGATACTCTCGGAGCAAGCTTTCTCTTGCCAAGCTTCATCCCCACCAGATAGGCACCGCTATCTGTTGCCCAAACCAAACAAAGTCCCAAAAGGGCCCTATCCAAGCCTGCAATTCGAGCATCAACCAAGGCATTAAAGCCGAAGCCAACATAGAAACTCATGGCAATCGGAAAAACAGCATCCTCAATGGTGTAGTTCTTGCTGAAGACTGTCGCTCCTAGCATGATGAGGATCACAACTCCATAGGCTACAACATTCCCATCTACAGGTAAAAACTTCCAGTAGTTTTCCAATGGCACGGTCAGAGCAAAGGTCGCTAGTAAAGTCAAGAGACCTTCAGGCGTCATGGTATTTAACCCTTTCATGCGAAGCAACTCATGCACTCCCAACATAGCCACAAGTCCCATAGCAATCTGTAACCATAGACCACCGAGGATCAAGATTGGTATAAAGATAGCCAAGGCCAAGATAGCAAAGAGAGTTCTCTTTTGTAAATCCTTTATCATAATAACTCCTATACTCCTCCAAAGCGACGGTTGCGGCGATTATACTCAACGATAGCCTCTTTCAAGGATTCCTCATCAAAGTCAGGCCACAAAACATCCGTGAAATAAAGCTCGCTATAAGCAGCCTGCCATGGCAAGAAGTTACTCAAACGAAGCTCCCCACTAGTCCGAATAATCAAGTCAGGATCCCGCAAGACTTTTGGCAAATGCCCCGTAAAGAGGTATTCCCCAATCAACTCCTCGGTAATATCACCAGGATTGTTCTTAGCATCTAAAACATCCTGTGCAATCAACTTGACCGCTTGGGTAATCTCAGCTCGTCCACCATAATTGAGCGCAAAATTGAGAATCAAACCTGTATTTAGCTTGGTCAGCTCCTCTGCTTTTTTCAAAGCATCAAAGGTCTCTCTAGGCAAACGATCAGTCTCCCCAATCATCTGAATCTTCATGTTCTTTTGATGCAATTCAGGGACATATTTGTCATAAAACTCAACTGGTAGGTTCATGATAAATTTGACTTCTTGGTCTGGACGAGTCCAGTTTTCAGTTGAAAAAGCGTAAACTGTCAAAGCCTTAACGCCCATATCGCTAGCTGCGATTGCTACCTTTTTCAAAGCATCCATCCCAGCCTTATGTCCAAAGACACGTGGTTGCATCCGTTTTTTGGCCCAACGACCATTACCATCCATGATAACACCGATGTGGGCTGGCACCATTTCTGGCGTTTCTGTCACTTTTTCTTTTTTTAAAAATCCAAACATGATTGTATTCCTATTCAAAAATCTATCGTTTCATTATACCATATTTTTCACTTTTCTTCTATCATCTTCTCTTATTCTAAGGCGGAATTCGCCATATTTCTAAGATTACAAGCCTTGCATTTCCTAAAGAAAGTTGATACAATAAACATATAAAGATTAAATCCTTGTTCAGTCACAGGGATTTTTTATTGAAAGGATTTTATGATGTCAAAGAAACTCCAACGTAAAAAACAATTAAGAAACAGCCTTCGTCGTTCAGGTGTATTTTCAAATGCTGTAAACAAGGTTGTCGAAGAGACAAAAAAAGTCGTTAAACACGCAGAACAAGCAGCAAGCGAGGCTGGAAAAGCTGTCTCTAAGCAAGTAGAAAAAGCTGTAGAAGCAACTAAAGAGCAAGCCCACAAGGTTACGACTTCTGTTGAAGAGTTCGCAGCTAACCTAGGCGGACTTCCACTTGACCGCGCTAAAACTTTCTACGATGAAGGAATCAAATCTGCAGCTGACTTCAAAAACTGGACAGAAAAAGAACTCCTTGCCTTGAAAGGAATCGGTCCAGCTACCATCAAGAAATTAAAAGAAAACGGCATTAAGTTCAAGTAATCTTTCTTGTTCCTTGCTTTTCCGTCAAAAACTTGTTAAAATAAAGCCATTAGAGGTGTTTTGAGTCCCACATTTTACAGAAAGTGGCGGTGCTGAGAAGTCCACAAATGTGTCAAAACTGGTTGCTAATGGATGAAATCTAAAAATGAAATATAAATCTTTTTGTTTCCTTTTAGGACTAGGTAGCGAGTTGCAAACCTAATCAAAGAGAAACAAAAAGACGAGAGTTGCGGGCTTTGCCCGAAATTGGGTGGTACCGCGGATAAACATGTTCGTCCCTGTCAGATTGATGACAGGGGCGATTTTTATTTTGCACCCCTAGCCAAAGGAGGTTGTCATGAAACAATCTTTTAAAACAAGTAAGCTCTACTATGGTTTTCCTATCTTCATCTTGGGCTATCAGGACCAGAACTTTGGGCACAATATCACGACCTGTAGCTCCTCTTATAGCCTGGGAGATTGGTTGGTCATCCGTGTTGGCGCTGAGGAAAATGCGACTGACCAGATTAAGCATTATCAACAGTTCACTGTCAACATCCCTGACGAAAACCTCATGCTTGAGATGGAACAGGCTGGCTTCATTAGCCATCGGGAGAAGTTGAATCACCTGGGGTTTGACTACGAAATTTCTGAACGAACTCAGGCTCCTATTTTGGAGGCTTGTCCAGTCGTTTTGGATTGCCAGGTTGATCGGATTATCGAGGAAGATGGCATCTGCCATATCTTTGCCAAGATTCTAGATCGACTAGCTGATCCAGAGCTCTTGGATGACAAGGGACATTTTAAAAATGACCACTTTGCGCCGACTTACTTTATGGGGGACGGCCATCAGCGCGTTTA
>CAURIB010000108.1:0-6076 GCA_963524795.1 uncultured Streptococcus sp. | reverse complement strand
TGTCTGCCCTTGAAGGTATGATGGGACAAGGCGGTATGCCTGACCTGTCAGCTCTTGGAGGAGCAGGAATGCCTGATATGAGCCAGATGTTTGGCGGAGGTCTCAAGGGTAAAATCGGTGAATTTGCTATGAAGCAATCCATGAAACGCATGGCCAATAAAATGAAAAAAGCTAAGAAAAAACGCAAATAAAAAGGAGAGTGGGACAGAAATCGGTAATTCGTTAGAATTCGATTTCGTCGTCCCACCTCCGCACAGTTGAGTAGGGCTGTAAAAGCTGATGAAATCAGCGTAGTAGAGCCCACTCAACCACTGCGTCTTGATCGACAATCCAAAGATAATTGAGAGGCTGGGACAAAAGTCCTAGCCTCTTTTTTAGTTATTTCTAAGTTTCTCCAAGGTTTGCTTGAAGATATCTGGAATATCAGCAGTAAATTCCATAGTTTCCCCTGTTTTAGGATGGGTAAATCCAAGTGTCTTGGCATGGAGAAATTGCCCATGTCCTTTCAAGGTTTTACGAGGGCCGTAAACCTCATCACCAGCGACTGGATGACCAATGTAGGCCATATGGACACGAATTTGGTGAGTTCGTCCAGTTTCCAGTTGCAATTCCAGCAAAGTATAATCACCAAAGCGCTCCAAGACTTGGAAACGCGTCACTGCTGGTTTCCCTTTTGCAGTCACAGCTTGTTTCTTACGGTCTTTTTCACTACGTCCGATTGGCGCCTCAATGACTCCACGATCATTTGGAAGATTTCCATGAACAATGGCCCAATATTTCCGAAGAGACTTTTTGTCCTTCAATTCTTGAGCCAAGGCTAAATGGGCATCATCGTTTTTAGCAATCATCAAGAGTCCAGATGTATCTTTATCAATACGATGGACAATCCCTGGACGCAACACACCGTTGATTCCAGAGAGATCCTTGATATGATACATAAGGGCGTTAACCAAGGTACCACTGGTATGACCAGCACTTGGATGAACAACCATTCCTTGAGGTTTATTGACTACTGCTACATCCTCATCTTGGTAAATAATATCTAAAGGAATATCCTCAGCTACATACTCCAAAACCTCTGGTTCTGGCACCTGATAAGTAACGACATCGCCCTCTTGGACCGTATACTTGGCTTTCTTGACCTGGCCGTTGACCAAGACTTGGCCTGATTTGATTTGTTCATTGGCGAGGCTACGGGACAATTCTGTCAAATCTGACAAAGCCTTATCTAGGCGTATCCCGCCTCTTTCAATTTTAATTTCCATTCATTTCCTCTTTTAGCATTGCAAGCAATAACACAACGACCCCTACTGTCAGATAACTATCAGCCACATTGAAAATCGCAAAATTGATAAAGTCAAGGTGGAACATATCCACAACAAAGCCCTGACTGATTCTGTCAATAAAGTTTCCAAGACCACCTGCGATAATCAAGGTCAAACCCAAGACCATCCAGAATGAGTCCTCCATGTGTTTATGTAAATACCAAATGGCACCTACCACGACAACCAGAGTAATGACAGCGAATAACAACTGCTGATCTTGTAAGATAGAAAAGGCTGCCCCTCGATTTTGCAGGTAGGTCAAGCTAACGAAATTGGGAATCCATGATTTGATTTCACCAAGAGCAATATTCTGAACGACATAAGCCTTTACCAATTGATCTAACACTATTAAGATTGCTATGACTCCTGCTACTATTCCTCTTTTTTTCATGCTTTCCTCTTCTGATCAAAATACTCTTGCATAACCTCTACAAATAAAGTCCCTGCCTGGCTCAAGTCTACTTCCTCACGCTTGACATAAACCATGCGATTATTGAGATTATCATTTAGCGGAATAACGGTAATTCCGTTCACACTATCGCTATCTAAGAATCCAGATCCAGTCGCATAAGCATCTGTTCTTTCAAGAATCCCATTCAAGGTAGCTCGGTCAGTTACATTGAACATTTGAGAACTTGCACTTGTATCCACAAAGTTCTCTGAGTAATAAAGATACTCATCTTTTTCCTGTGTGAATCGAACTGTTGGCAAATCTGCCAAATCCTCCATAACCAACTCTTTTTTCTTGGCTAAAGGATGTCCTTCACGCAGATAGATATGCGTCTGGAAAGGAATCAACTCAATCACTTCAAGGCCTAACTTTTCAACCCGTTGCATGATACCCTTTTGGTTTTGATTATTAAGGTAGATAATTCCAATCTCACTATGTCCTTGGGCTACTTCATCCAAAATCTGAACAGTTGTAGATTCAAAAATACGGAAATTTTTATAGTCTGGGTACCGTTGAGAAAAAGTTGTGATAGTCGGTGGCAAGAAATCATAGTGCTGGCTGGCTATTGAAAACTCATCCTTTTCCTCTTCAGGATTGGCATACTGGTTCTGGAAAATATCAAATCCTTTAACCAACTCTTGGGCCTTTTCATAAAATTCCATTCCACGACGAGTAAGAAAAGTACCTGAACTAGTTCTACGGAAAATCTTGAACCCTAGCTCTTTCTCCAGATCTCTTACAGAAATAGATAGGCTGGGTTGGCTAACGTACATTTTCTCAGCCGCTTCACGAAAAGTACCACTATTTGCAATAGCAACAACATAACGTAATTGTTGAATATTCATGATTTCTCCTTCGATTTCTATCTTATCATTATACCATAAATCAAGCCTATCCAACAAAGGAAAATCATGTATCTTAGACTTCTAAGCAGAGTAAACAAAAAACACCTTTAAAGCTAGACCCAAAATCCAACTAAAAAGGAGTGTTACCAAATGCGATTATTTAGCTGCTGCGTAAAGCTCGTCTACTTTGTTCCAGTTGATAACTGAGAAGAAAGCTTTGATGTAGTCAGGACGAACGTTGCGGTATTTCACGTAGTAGGCATGTTCCCAAACGTCCAAGCCCAAGATTGGTTTTTTACCTTCTGAGATTGGTGTGTCTTGGTTTGCTGTTGAAGTCACTTCAAGTTTACCTTCTTTGTTAACAACCAACCATGCCCATCCAGAACCGAAACGAGTTGTTGCTGCCGCAGTAAATGCTGCTTGGAATTCTTCGAATGAACCAAATGTTGCATCGATTGCTGCTGCAAGTTCTGCTGAAGGAGCTGTTTTTTCAGGAGTCATCAATTCCCAGAAAAGAGCGTGGTTCAAGTGTCCACCACCGTTGTTGATAAGCGCTTGACGGATATCAGCTGGGATAGATTCTACATCAGCAAGCAAAGCTTCAAGGTCTTCACCGATTTCAGGATGTTTTTCAAGAGCTGCATTTGCATTGTTAACGTAAGTTTGGTGATGTTTGTCATGGTGCAAGTGCATTGTTTCAGCATCAATGTATGGTTCCAATGCATCGTAAGCGTATGGAAGATCTGGTAAGATAATAGCCATCTGTAATACCTCTTTTTCTTTCTATATAAAAATGATAACGTAAACATCTCGTTTTTTCAAGTTATTTGCTCAATTTGACTGACTTGCAATCTGTAATAAGGCCTTCTCAAACAGGTAGCCTTTTTCATAAACACCTGTCTTAATTTGGTAATCAGCTTGGATGAGATGACGAATAGAATTCTGGAGAAAATCAAGGGATAGTCTTCGAGAATCACGAAGGGCAAATTTGATTTGGTAGGGATTCGGATTGCGACCAAGATAATGACCTAAACTGCTGACCATCTGGGACTCTGTCTGAGCAGACGCTTGCAAAATTTTCACTTGTGTATAGAGTCTGAACTGCCCCAACATAATGGCAATCAGTTTAATCTCATCTTCTCCCTGCAAAGTCAAATCTTTGACTAAATCACGTGCCTGATCAATCTTCTTAGTCAATATTAACTGAGTTAAATCAAAGATATTATCCTGCAAAGTCTTTGGTATGGCTTCAACAATGTCTTCTTCGGTAATCTGGTCATCATCCTTATAAGACTGTAAGAAGAGTAGATTTTTCTGAATTTCACTGAATTGAAAACCTGATTTGATAAGCAACTGTTCGAAGGATTTTCCATCAAAGGAAAGTCCTTGTTCCTGAGACCACTTTTGAAAATAAGCTCGCATCTCTTGCTCTTTTGGTTCAAGAACTTCAAAAATCTTGGCATCCCTCTTGAGCAATTTGACCAAACGTCTCTTACTATCCAGCTTCCCTTCCGCAAAAATGACTAATTTACTCGTCAGAGATGGATTTTCCAAATATTCTTCAAAAGCCTTAAGCTCGTCATCAGATAGATAGCGTTTTTTAGCTGTTGTTATATCAAGAAAATGATCTAAAATTACAATTTTTTCATCCGCAAAGAAAGGAAGACTAAGGAGTTCCAGCTCAATATCCTTGTAGGCCACTTCTTTCATATCAAAGTGAGCAAAATTCAAATCAGCTTGATCATAGCCTATTTGTTTTAATACTTGACTCTTCATGACTTCAAATTGCCCTAAATCATCCCCAGTAAATACCGTTAAGGCTGGTAAATTCTCCAAGGTCAAGCCTTGACTCTCTTCAATGGCTAGCATCTTCTCTCCTTTCTATTCGATAAATTCATTTTTCTAATCAATATAATTCAATTTTCCGCGGAAATCCTCTAGGCTTTCATAACCTTTTTCCGCCATGATTTCTTTGAGTTCCTTGGTAATGCGCTCAAAAGCACCTACACCTTCTTTGTGCAGGGTAGTTCCTACCTGCACCATGCTAGCACCACATAGGATATGTTCAAAGGCATCACGTCCTGTTAATACTCCACCAGTTCCGATGATTTGGATTTGTGGATCTAGGCGTTGATAAAAGGCATGGACATTAGCAAGGGCAGTTGGTTTGATGTATTCTCCACCAATCCCACCAAAACCATTTTTAGGACGAATCACGACAGACTCATCTTCGATATAAAGACCATTTCCAATGGAGTTAACACAGTTGACAAACTTGAGTGGGTATTTGTTAAAAATAGCTGCCGCTTGATCAAAATGTACAATATCAAAATAAGGTGGAAGCTTGATTCCTAAAGGTTTTGTGAAATATTCGAAGACTTCTGACAGGATACGATCGGTTGTTTCAAAATCATAGGCAATCTGAGGTTTACCTGGAACATTTGGGCATGAAAGATTAAGCTCAGTCAGACCACGGAAATCACTTTCTTGAACCTTTTTCAAGATGGTATGAGTTTCCTCTGGAGACATTCCCACTAAAGAGAGAAAGAAAGTACGGTTAGGTTCTTTTTCCTGTAATTCTAGAAGATAATCAAGGTAATAATCTAAACCATTATTTGGGAGCCCCATTGAGTTTATAGAACCAAGTGGAACATCTTGATAGCGTGGTTCAGGATTCCCCTGACGAAATTCCAAGGTTGCTGTCTTGGTGACAAAGGTTCCTGCTGCTGAATTTTTAACTCCTTCCAACTCCTCTATGGTCATGCAAGCCACACCAGCCGCATTCATCAAGCAATTGTCAAACTCAAAACCAGCAATCTGCGTTTTAGTTGATACCATGATTCTGATCCTCCAGATTCCTTTTTCTTTCTATTATTATACCATATTTTATTTTTTTCTATTTAATAAAGTAATAATTCTGATAAATGTTCGTTTTTTGCTAAGTTTAAGTATACATACTAAAAAATTGAATGAATCTTTTGACAATTCAACGTTTTTTTCTTTACACTGGAAAAAAATTCTGCTATAATGTCTCACGTAATAAAATATGACAATAAAGGAGAATGACATGACAACTGCTAAAGAATATATCCAAAGCGTTTTTGAAACTGTAAAAGCTCGTAATGGGCACGAGGCTGAATTTCTCCAGGCGGTTGAAGAATTCTTCAGTACCTTGGAACCTGTATTTGAAAAACATCCTGAATATATCGAAGAAAATATCCTAGCTCGTATCACTGAGCCTGAGCGTGTGATTTCTTTCCGTGTTCCTTGGGTTGACCGTCATGGAAAAGTTCAAGTTAACCGTGGTTACCGTGTTCAATTCAACTCAGCTGTTGGACCATATAAAGGCGGACTTCGTTTCCACCCAACTGTTAACCAAGGGATCTTGAAATTCCTCGGATTCGAACAAATCTTTAAAAACGTTTTGACTGGACTTCCAATCGGTGGAGGTAAAG
>CAURIB010000107.1:0-6145 GCA_963524795.1 uncultured Streptococcus sp. | reverse complement strand
GTTGAAATCAAGACAGTCGAAGTTGGAGAGTAGTTGTTGATGATGGTGTTCAAGATATAGTCACGAGCTGCGGGGTCGACACCTCCGATTGGTTCATCAAGCACATATAGACGAGCATCGCGACTCATGACAAGAATCAACTGAACCTTTTCTTTGTTCCCTTTTGAGAGTTTCTTGAAACGGCTATTTTCATCGATGCCAAGGTCACGAAGAAGACCTTGAGCACGTTCCAGATTAAAATCTTGGTAGAAGGTCTTGAAATAAGTGAGAGCTTCCTTGACCTTCATCTGCTCGTTGAGGTAGGTCGTATCAGGTAGATAAGAAACAATCGCCTTAGTTGCTGGGCTTGGCTCCATGCCGTTGATAAGGATACGCCCTTCCTCTGGCTGTAGTAAGCCGTTGATTAGTTTAATCAAGGTTGTCTTTCCAGAACCGTTTGGGCCAAGGAGACCAACGATTTTTCCAGCTGGAATTTCAAGGGAAACATTTGTAAGAGCAGGACTTGCTCCATAGGATTTTGACACATTTTCTAATGCTAACAAAGTCATAGTTTAAACTCCTTCAATATAATCTCTCAAAACAGTCGGTAGTTCTTCTTTTTCATAACCAAATTCTACCATGCCTGTTACAAACTGTTGCAGCTGTTCTTCTGACAGTTGCTTACGGGATTGGAGGATCAAGTCCAAATCCTCTGTGACAAAGCGTCCTGACGTCCGCTTAGTATAAACGAAGCCTTCTCTCTCCAAGTCCGATAGGGCACGCTGGATGGTGTTGGGATTGACACCTGCCTCGCTTGCTAATTCTCTAACGGTTGGAAGCTGTTGATTGGGCTCGAGTTTATGGGAAATAATCTGCAATTTGATTTTCTCCATAATCTGCAAATAAATGGGTTTATTGTTATCAAATGTCCAAGACATCACGATCTCCTTTCTAATTACCTTTGTGTTAATTCAATAATACAACAAAACAAAAAACTTGTCAAGCCCAAAGGAGAATTATTTTGGGAATTTCTTAAAAAATGGTATAATGAAGAGAAAACGACAAGGAGGGAAAGGCATGCGTTGTCCAAAATGTGGCGCTACAAAATCAAGTGTGATCGATAGTCGTCAGGCTGAAGAAGGAAATACAATCAGAAGAAGACGTGAGTGTGAAGAGTGTCAGCATCGTTTTACAACCTATGAACGTGTTGAAGAGAGAACACTGGTTGTGGTAAAAAAAGATGGTACACGGGAACAATTTTCAAGAGATAAAATCTTTAACGGGATTATTCGCTCAGCCCAGAAACGTCCAGTGTCTAGTGATGAGATTGGCATGGTGGTCAATCGCATCGAACAAAAACTCCGTAGTCGCAATGAAAATGAAATTCAGAGTGAGGATATTGGTTCCTTGGTTATGGAAGAGTTGGCAGAGCTCGATGAGATTACTTATGTACGTTTTGCCAGCGTTTACCGTAGCTTTAAGGATGTGAGTGAGCTTGAAAGCCTACTCCAGCAGATCACACAATCCTCTAAAAAGAAAAAGGAAAAATAAATGAAGCCAAATGACCGTTTTTCTTTTGTAAAGAATAATCGGGTGTCGCAAGATACCTCATCAATGGTGCAGTGCTACCTCCCGATTATCGGTCAGGAGGCGCTGAGCCTCTATCTTTATGCTGTGACTTTTTGGGATGGTGGCCAAAAGGAGCACCTCTTTGCAGCCATGCTCAACCATCTGAATTTTGGGATGGATAGTCTTTTAAAGGCTTTTAAAACTCTGACAGCCATGAAATTGGTGACCCTCTATCAGCAGGGGGAGACCTATAGCCTGTTACTTCATCCTCCCTTATCAACTCAAGAATTTTTACAACATACAGTTTATCGGACCTTGTTAGAAAAAATGATTGGGGATAGTGCGGTTGCAGCCATGAGACAGGAAAGTGTTGAAGGAGAGCCGATCTCGGTGGCCTTGAGTCAAATTTTCCCTCAGTTATCCGAGTCTGTGAGTCAAGAAACCTCTAGCAGTCAGCCTACGGCAGATGATTTTGATTTGGAGCATTTTCGTCAGCTCATGGCCCGTGATGGTCTTCGTTTTCAAGATGAGACTTCGGATGTTTTGGCCTTATTTGCAATAGCAGACGAGCAAAGGTGGACTTGGTTTGAGACTTATCAAGTAGCAAAAGCGACAGCAGTGTCGCAAGTGATTTCTGTCAAACGCATCCGTGAAAAGATAGCGCAAAAGCCTGTGACTTCTGAGTTTACTCCCAAGGAGGCAACCATTATCCGAGAGGCTAAGAAAAAGACAGCCTTGCAGTTCCTTGCTGAAATCAAGCAGACCCGCAAGGGAAGTATTACCCAGACTGAACGGGACCTGCTCCAGAAGATGGCAGCCTTGGGCTTGTTGGATGAAGTAATCAATGTTATCTTGCTCCTGACCTTTAATAAGGTTGATTCGGCCAATATCAATGAAAAATACGCCATGAAGGTAGCTAATGACTACGCTTATCAAAATATCCGTAGTGCCGAGGAGGCAGTTCTCCGTATTCGTGAACGTGGCCAAAAAGCAAAAACGCAAAAGCAGAATCAGACTGCCCCAGCAAAAACCAATGTGCCTAAATGGAGCAATCCTGAATATAAGAATGAAACTAGCGAAGAAACTCGCTTAGAACTAGAACGTAAGAAAAAAGAAATGTTAGCTCGATTAGAAAAAGGAGGAGACTAGATGGAAAGTGTCGGAGACGTACTCAAACGTCAACCAAGCCGATTTCAGTATCAGGATTTAGTCCAGCAAATTGTGAAGGACCCTGATGTTGCAGCCTTTATCCAGAAAGAATCTCTCAGTCAGGAGGAGTTAAACCGTAGTATTTCCAAGTTTAACCAATACATCACTGAGAGAGATAAGTTCCTCCGAGGAGATACAGACTATATCGCGCGTGGCTACAAACCTATCCTAGTCATGAACCATGGCTATGCGGACGTCTCTTATGAAGAGACTCCAGAGCTAATTGCAGCGGAAAAAGAAGCAGCGATTAAAAACCGTCTCAAACTAATCAATCTTCCAGCTAGTCTCAAGAAAGCTAGTTTAGCTCAAGTAGATTTGGATGATTTGGGGCGCTTGCCAGTTTTTGAAAATCTCCTAGCCTTTGTGGAGCAATATCCAGCTATTCGAAAAGGTCTCTACTTATATGGAGACTTTGGTGTGGGTAAAAGTTTCATGGTGGCTGCCCTAGCCCATGATTTGTCAGAAAAACGTGGTGTTTCATCAACGCTCCTCCACTATCCGAGCTTTGTCATCGATGTCAAAAATGCCATTGGTGATGGCAATGTCAAGACCTTGGTGGATGAGATTAAGCTTGCTGAAGTTCTGATTTTAGATGATATTGGTGCCGAGCAATCAACAGCTTGGGTGCGTGACGAGATTCTGCAGGTCATTCTCCAATATCGTATGCAGGAAGATTTACCGACCTTTTTCACCTCCAATTTCAATTTTGAAGATTTGGAGAAGCATTTCGCTAAAGGAAAAAATGGAAATGACGAAACCTGGGAAGCTAGACGCGTTATGGAACGCATTCGTTATTTAGCAGAGGAAACAAGACTTGAAGGAGAAAACCGCCGATGACAGAAACAATCAAAGTAATGAAGGCTCACACTTCAGTGCGCAGATTTAAAGAGCAAGAGATTCCCCAAGCAGACTTAAATGAGATTTTGACAGCTGCTCAAATGGCTTCTTCTTGGAAAAATTTCCAATCCTACTCTGTCATTCTTGTTAGAAGTCAAGAAAAGAAGGAAGCCTTATTTGAGCTAGTGCCTCAGGAAGCGATTCGCCAGTCTGCGGCCTTTCTCCTCTTTGTTGGTGACTTAAACCGTGCAGAAAAAGGAGCTAGTCTCCATACGGATATTTTCCAACCTCAAGGGGTGGAAGGACTCCTTATCACTTCGGTAGATGCGGCTTTGGCTGGACAAAATGCCTTGCTTGCGGCAGAAAGCTTGGGCTATGGTGGAGTGATTATCGGTTTGGTGCGTTACAAGTCTGTTGAGTTGGCAGAATTGTTCAAGCTTCCTGACTATACCTATCCAGTCTTTGGGATTGCACTCGGTGTGCCAAATCAAAAGCATGATGTGAAACCAAGACTGCCCCTAGAAAATGTTGTCTTTGAGGAAGAATACCAAGAACAGTCAACTGAGGCAATCGAAGCCTATGACCGAGTACAGACTGAATATGCAGGTGCGCGTGCGACTACAACTTGGAGTCAACGTTTAGCGGAGCAATTCGGCAATCCAGAACCAAGCTCGACTCGAGAAAATCTTGAGCAGAAGAAGTTATTGTAGAAAGTGAGAAAACATGGCCTTACCAACTGTTGCCATTGTGGGACGTCCCAATGTTGGGAAATCAACCCTATTTAACCGTATCGCGGGAGAACGCATTTCAATCGTAGAAGACATTGAAGGTGTAACGCGAGATCGTATCTATGCCACAGGTGAGTGGCTCAATCGTTCTTTTAGTATGATTGATACTGGAGGGATCGACGATGTTGATGCGCCTTTTATGGAACAAATCAAGCACCAGGCAGAAATTGCCATGGAAGAAGCAGATGTTATCGTCTTTGTCGTGTCTGGTAAAGAAGGAATTACCGATGCGGACGAATACGTTGCCCGCAAACTTTATAAAACTCATAAACCAGTTATCTTAGCAGTTAACAAGGTTGACAACCCAGAGATGCGAAATGATATCTATGATTTCTATGCTCTAGGTTTGGGTGAACCTCTACCAATCTCATCTGTTCACGGTATCGGAACAGGGGATGTACTGGACGCTATCGTGGAAAATCTACCACATGAAGTTGAAGAAGAAGATCCTGATGTCATTAAATTCAGCTTGATTGGACGTCCCAATGTCGGAAAATCTAGCTTGATCAATGCCATTTTGGGAGAAGATCGTGTCATTGCCAGTCCTGTCGCTGGTACAACTCGTGATGCTATTGATACCCATTTTACAGATGCTGACGGTCAAGAGTTTACCATGATTGATACGGCTGGTATGCGTAAGTCAGGTAAAGTCTATGAAAATACTGAGAAATACTCAGTTATGCGTGCTATGCGTGCCATTGACCGTTCCGATGTAGTCTTGATGGTCCTCAATGCTGAGGAAGGTATTCGTGAGTATGACAAGCGTATCGCTGGATTTGCCCACGAAGCTGGTAAAGGGATGATTATCGTGGTCAACAAGTGGGATACGCTTGAAAAAGACAACCACACCATGAAAAACTGGGAAGAAGATATCCGTGAGCAGTTCCAATACCTGCCTTACGCACCGATTATCTTTGTCTCAGCTCTTACCAAGCAACGTCTCCACAAGTTGCCAGAGATGATCAAGCAAATCAGCGAGAGTCAAAATACCCGTATCCCATCAGCTGTCTTAAATGATGTCATCATGGATGCCATTGCTATCAACCCAACACCGACCGACAAAGGGAAACGCCTCAAGATTTTCTATGCGACCCAAGTGGCAACCAAACCACCAACTTTTGTCATCTTTGTTAACGAAGAAGAACTCATGCACTTCTCTTACCTACGTTTCTTGGAAAATCAAATCCGTAAGGCCTTTGTATTTGAGGGAACGCCAATCCATCTGATCGCAAGAAAACGGAAATAAATAAGCAAGATCTGGAATGCGATTTCCAGATCTTTTTGATATAATATAATAAAAACAGTCTTGAAGGAAGTCGTCATGGAAAGATTATTGCAGCTATTAGTTTTGTCACCCTACTTTTATTTTTTCCATTGGATTGAGAAGGCAGATAGAGATAGTAAATACTTCACTTTTTTCTATTATTTTTACTGGATTTACCTTCCTCTGTGGGCTTTGTTTAATCTAGCTTTTACAGTATTTTCTTTTTCACTGTTTACTTTTATTTTGATAGAACCTAGAGATTTAACGAGGTGGGGTATTTGGTTACTCTTAATCTTATTGTCCCTAGTGAATGACTGGAAAGTTATTAAATGTCTAAAAAAGATGAACAAACTGAGATTAGACAAGAAGATAGCTGGCATCGACTGAGGAAAAATCTCAGTAAAAACCCTTGCTGGAAAGAGAAATTAAAAGGGGGAGTGGGAAAGAAATCGGTAATTCGTTAGAATTCGATTTCGTCGTCCCACCTCCGCACAGTTGA
>CAURIB010000106.1:0-6166 GCA_963524795.1 uncultured Streptococcus sp. | reverse complement strand
TCCTTAGTCTGTCCTTCAAATTGCAAATGTTCTTCAGGAACCAAGATAGAAAGAACAGCTGATAAACCTTCACGGTAATCTGATCCTTCAAGATTTTTATCTTTTTCCTTGAGAAGGCCAGTTTTTCGCGCATAGTCATTCATAACCTTGGTAATGGCTGACTTGAGTCCTGTCTCATGCGTTCCACCGTCTTTGGTACGGACGTTATTGACAAAGGACAAGATGTTATCTGAAAATCCATCATTGTACTGGAGGGCTACTTCTACTTGGAATCCATTATCTTCGCCTTCAAAGTAAAGAACTGGTGTCAAGGTTTCCTTGTCTTCATTGAGGTAAGAAACAAAGTCTTGTACCCCATTCTCATAATGGAATTCAATTGCTTCGTCTGTTCGCTTATCCGTCAATGACAAGGTTACATTCTTCAAGAGAAAAGCTGACTCATTGAGACGCTCTGAAATAGTATTGTACTTAAAGTCTGTCGTAGAAAAGATACTGGCATCTGGCATGAAGGTAACTTTAGTACCTGTCTTAGACTTAGGTGCAGTACCAACCTTTTCAAGAGTTGTTACTGGCTTCCCACCATTTTCAAAGCGTTGTTTGTAAACAGCCCCATCACGAGTAATTTCTACCTCTAACCAACTAGAGAGGGCATTGACGACAGAAGATCCAACCCCGTGGAGACCTCCTGATGTCTTATAACCACCCTGACCGAATTTCCCTCCGGCGTGAAGGATGGTAAAGATAACCTCAACCGTTGGAATTCCCATAGCGTGCATTCCAGTCGGCATTCCACGTCCGTGGTCTTGAACCGTTAAACTTCCGTCTTTATTGATGATTACATCGATACGATCACCAAATCCAGACAGGGCTTCATCGACCGCATTATCGACTATTTCCCAAACAAGGTGATGTAGTCCAGCACCGTCAGTCGATCCGATATACATACCTGGACGTTTCCGAACCGCATCCAACCCTTCTAGCACCTGAATGGCGTCATCATTATAATTGTTAATATTGATTTCCTTTTTTGACACAAGGAACCTCCTATTTGTTCATCTTTACTATTTTACAGGTTTTCTAGGGATTTTGCAAAATTTTCAAGTTAAAAAGCCTATTCACAAGTCCTTTTTAGTAAAAAAAGCACTCATTTCCACCCTAAAAAAAGAAACCAAGACGCGAGTCTCAGTTTTCTTTTCCTTTAACTTGGCTTGTTGCTATATCTTCACCAAACCATTTTTGGCTAATTTCTTGGAATTTACCTTCTTGATAGAGTTCCACAAAAGCTTGATTCAAATTTGCTAACAAGGTCTTATCTGCTGGTCTTACTCCAACTGCAAAAGACTCACTCTCAAAACCAGCTAGGAAAATCTCATACTGGTCTATAATCCCTTCCGTTTTAAGATAATAATTAGCATAAACACGGTCAATTAAAAGAGCATCAATTCGATCATTTTGCAAGTCAATCAAGGCTTCATTAAAACTTTGATACTGATTAGCCTTTTGGTCCTTAACAATATTCTTTAGAAGATCTGGCTGAGCTTCAAAATCTAGATAACCAGAAGAACCTGCTTGGGCTCCCATAATCTTATTTTTCATATCCGAAACCGACTGGATATTTTGCGATTTTTTTGAGACTAGAACCTGCTGATTCTCCATATAAGGAATGGTAAAAGCAACCTTCTCACGGCGTTCATCTGTTGCGGAATATCCATTCCAGATAGAATCAATAGTGCCGTTTTGAAGTTCTGTTTCCTTCATATCCCAATCAATGGGTTGAAACTGTACCTTGAACCCCAGTTTCTCAGAAACAGCCTGGGCTAAGTCAATATCAAATCCGACATATTGGCCATTCTTTTCTTCAAAGCCCATAGGAACAAAGGTATTGTCAAATCCAATAGTAATGCTTCCTTGTTGTTGGTATTTGTCCCAATTATCGACTTTGGGATCACTAGCTTTTTGCGTACATCCTACCAGGAAAAAAGCCAGAAAGAATACCAAAACAAGACTGATTTTCTTTAGATTCATAGACACCTCCTACTTAGGCTCTACTTTGAGAATCTGATCAGCAATATTCTCTGCAAACTGGAGATCGTGAGTCACGACAATTTGAGTCATGCCTAATTCTCGATTTTGTAGGATCAGTTTTTCAACCTCGAGACTCAACTCTGGGTCAAGGGCTGAAGTTGGTTCGTCATAACCAATCACTTCAGGATCTATCATCATAGCACGCGCTAAGGCAACCCGTTGCTTTTGACCTCCGGATAATGAGTATGGATAGGCATCTGCATGAGCTTCGAGTCCCAGACGAGTTAATAAGTCGATTGCCTTCTTCTTGGCATCTGCTTCAGACATCCCCATAGTCTTGATAGGTGACAAAATCAAGTTTTCCATAACGGATAAGTGAGGAAAAATCTGAAAATCTTGAAAAACAAAACCTAACAAGTGGCGCTTTTCAAGTTCATCCAAAGGTAGGGATTCTCCATTATAAAAAATCTCTCCTGAATCAATGGTTTCAAGTCCGGCTAACATTCTAAGCAAGGTAGTCTTCCCACCACCAGAAGGGCCAACAATGGCCAAAATTTGCTTTTCAGGAATTGTTAAACTAAAATTGGATAAAATTTCTTTTTTTCCAAATTTTTTGCTGATATTTCTTAACTCTAACATGGTTAACCTCCTATCTATAGTAGCTGAACTTTTTCTCAAGTTTCTTAGCTAGGATTGTAACGATACCAATCATAAGCAGATAAATAGCTCCTGCTAGAAACATTGGAATCAAGCTAGCATCACGATTGGCTGCAGTTCGACTGGCTAGGATTAAATCTGAAATACCGAGTGCATAGACCAGAGAAGTATCCTTAACCAAACTCATAATTTCGTTAAAAACACTTGGTAAAACGATTTTAGTAACTTGAGGCAAGATGATATAGCGAACGGTATCAAAAGGTTTCAATTTCAAGACCTTAGCTGCTTCATATTGTCCCTGAGGAATGGTTGCAATCCCTCCACGGAATATTTCTGCAAAATAGGCTGCATAATTAAGCGTGAAGGCAATAATCGCTGCTGGTACCCGATCTAGTCGAATCCCGATACTTGGGAGAACATAGTAGATAAAAATCAACTGTAGGAGCAAGGGGGTTCCACGCATTATCCAGATGTAAATGTCAATTATATAATGGAGGGGTTTCCAATGAACCTGTAAACAAAAGGCAATGATGATACCTAGAGGGATTGAAAAGAGCAAGACCAGTGCAAAGACCTGTAAAGTCATTGTCGCACCGCTCAATAAACTTGGTAATATCTCGAATAAATAAGACATAGTCCACCTCCTAAAAATAATTGTTCCTATTATAGCATAAATAAACACAAAATCAAGGATTTTCAGAAATTTTCATGTATTTTTAAAACTTTATCCTTAATTTCCGAACAATAGTGTTCATGAGAAATTTTTTCTACCTACATAAAGTATCAGATGTCACAATTTGAGAAAAGATTCCTTTCCGTTTCTCTCCTATTTCATGGTATAATAGAAGCATGATGACAATAGTATTATTAATTTTTGCTTATTTATTGGGTTCTATCCCTTCAGGACTGTGGATTGGGCAAATCTTCTTTAAGATCAATCTAAGAGAACATGGTTCAGGTAATACTGGAACGACCAATACCTTTCGTATTTTAGGTAAGAAAGCGGGTATGGCAACCTTCGTGATTGACTTTTTCAAAGGAACCATCGCAACCTTGCTTCCACTTATCTTTCATGTTCAAGGTGTGTCACCTCTAGTCTTTGGCCTTTTAGCTGTGATTGGGCATACCTTCCCAGTATTTGCAGGATTTAAAGGAGGAAAGGCTGTCGCAACTAGTGCTGGAGTCATTTTCGGATTTGCTCCTCTATTTTGCCTCTATCTAGCAGTTGTCTTCTTTGGAACTCTATATCTAGGAAGCATGATTTCTCTCTCTAGTGTTACTGCTGCTCTCGCTGCTGTACTTGGGGTGATCCTCTTTCCGCTTATCGGTTTCCTACTGCCAAGTTACGATTTATTATTCGTAGCGATTATCCTAACTCTCGCAGGTTTAATTATTATCCGCCACAAAGATAATATCAATCGTATTCAAAACAAAACCGAGAACCTAGTTCCTTGGGGGCTAAATCTCACCCATCAAAAACCTAAAAAATAGAGAAGAGGATGGGATATAATAATGAAGTTTTCGCCAGATTTTCATTTCAAATACTAAAAAACGAGGTCGGGATTTTTCCCAGCCTCGTTTGTGTTTATTTAGATTTGATATAGTTGATACCATCCGCCTTCGGCGCAACAGCTTTTCCAAAGAAGGCTGCTAGGACGACGATGGTCAAGAGATATGGTGCAATCTGCAAGTAAACAGTTGGAACTCCCTGTAAGAAAGGAAGTTGAGAACCGATAACCGCCAAACTTTGTGATAGTCCGAAGAAGAGACTTGAAAGCATAGCTCCAACAGGATTCCATTTACCGAAAATCATAGCAGCAAGTGCGATAAATCCAGGTCCAACGATGGTCGTAACTGAGAAGTTAACGGAAATTGACTGAGCGTAGATAGCTCCACCGATTCCTCCAAGGAAACCTGAAATCACAACTCCAAGATATCTCATCTTGTAGACATTGATTCCCAAAGTATCTGCTGCTTGTGGGTGTTCACCAACTGAACGAAGACGAAGTCCAAAGCGAGTCTTAAAGAGGATAAACCAAGCTAAGAATGAGAAAGCAATTGCAAGGTAACCAAGTAAACTGGTTGACTTGAAGAAGATATCTCCTAGAAATGGAATATTGGCCAAGACTGGGAAATCAAAACGTCCAAAGGTTTGAACCAAGTTGTCCGTTTGCCCCTTGTTATAGAGGACTTTTACCAAGAAAACAGCCAAGGCAGGCGCCATCAAGTTTAGCACAGTTCCACTGACAACATGGTCAGCACGGAAATGAATTGTAGCCACCGCGTGTATCAGTGAGAAGATAGCTCCGACTAATCCACCAACTAGAAGAGCCAACCAAGGAGTCGCTGCTCCTAAATCTTGAGCAAATTCAAGATTAAAAACAACTCCAGAAAAGGCACCCATGACCATGATTCCTTCAAGACCAACGTTAACAACTCCACCACGTTCAGAGAAAACGCCTCCGATACTTGTGAAAATAAGTGGTGCTGAGTAAATCAACATTGAAGAAACCATAAGGGTTAACATTGTTGTAATCGACATCCTTATTTACCTCCTTTAAGTTGTTTTCTTGGTTTGACAAAGCGTTCGATGATGTAATGAACACTGACAAAGAAGATAATTGAGGCTGTAACGATACTTACAAGCTCAGATGGTACTTGAGCAGCATTCATACCAGGTGCTCCAACTTGAAGCACTCCGAACAAGAAGGCTGCAAAGAGAATTCCAATCGGTGAGTTTGCAGCGAGTAGACTAACCGCCATTCCGTTAAAGCCGATCGCCAATGATGAACCTTGGACATAAACGTTTTGGAAGGTCCCGAGTCCTTCTACTGCTCCACCTAGACCTGCAAGGGCACCCGAGATAATCATTGATAGGATGATGGTGCGTTTAGCTGAAATACCTGCATATTCAGAAGCATTTGGATTGAGACCAACTGCACGGATTTCAAAACCGAGAGTTGTCTTCTTAAGCAAGAACCAGATAACTCCGACTGCAATGATAGCAAAGAAAATACCGATGTTCATACGAGAGTTTCCTGTTAACTCAGCAAGCCATGGTGTTTGATAAGTTGCATTTGCACTTACTCGGATAGATGAGTCTGTACTTTGCATGATTTCTTTAGGGAAGTGGTGGATAAAGGCATTTCCCACATAAAGAACAATGTAGTTCATCATGATGGTTACGATGACTTCAGATGTTCCAAGATAAGCTCTTAAAATACCAGGAATGGCACCAACGATTCCTCCAGCCACCAACGCAATGACAACTGTCGCAAGAATCAACAATGGACGTGGCAAATCTGGATTCGAAAGAGCAAACCAGCCACTCATAACCCATCCAGCGAGGGCTTGCCCAGGAAGCCCAACGTTAAAGAAGCCAGCACGACTTGCAACTGCAAACCCTAGAGCGATCAAGACTAACGGACCCATAGCACGGAAAATTTCACCGATACCACGAACACTACCAAAGGCCGTATAGAAC
>CAURIB010000105.1:0-6187 GCA_963524795.1 uncultured Streptococcus sp. | reverse complement strand
TTTCTCTCTTTGAAATCCTGCATAATCTGGTCTTTTTCATCACTCTTCATCTTCCCGTGTAAGAGAGCAACTTTTGCTTTTCCTGCAAAATGAGCCGTCAATTCTTCCGATAAAGCAATAGCATTTTTAAGATCCAGAGCTTCTGATTCTTCAATCAAGGGAGAGATGACATAGGCTTGAGAACCTTTCTGAATCTCTCCTTCCAACCAAGTCAAGACCTGCGGTAATTGCTCATGCTTAATCCAGCGTGTTACGATTGGTTTGCGCCCAGCAGGCATCTGGTCAATAATAGAAACATCCATATCACCAAAGGCAGTGATGGCTAAGGTCCGTGGTATGGGAGTTGCCGTCATCATGAGGACATCTGGATTTTCACCTTTTTCCCGTAAAATACGCCTTTGCCCTACACCAAAGCGGTGTTGCTCATCGATGATAATCAAGCCGAGTCGGGCATAGTCCACGCCGTCTTGTATAAGAGCATGGGTTCCGATAATCACATCGACTTCACCCTTGGCAATTTTTTCCAAAACTTGGCGCTTTTCTCCAACTTTTAAAGAACCTGTCAAAAGAGCTAGTCTTAAATCTGGAAAGAGACTCTCTAGACTTTCAAAATGTTGCTCTGCAAGGATTTCTGTCGGTACCATGAGGGCAGCCTGGTAACCCGCCGTTACAGCAGCATACATAGCTAGTCCTGCAACAACTGTCTTCCCACTACCGACATCCCCTTGTAGAAGGCGATTCATATGGCGGTCAGAACTCATATCAGTCAAGATTTCTTGCAGACTCTTTTCTTGAGCTTGAGTCAAAGCAAAAGGCAATTTCTCTTTAACGGCAGTTAGTTTTTCCTGGGACCAATTCAGGACCAGACCACTTCCTTGGACCATATTTTCAGATTTGAGGCTTTGCAATTGCATTTGGAAATAGAAAAGTTCCTCAAACTTGATCCGACGAAGAGCCTGTTTGTATTCAGCCAAATCCTTAGGAAAGTGCATAGCACGTACAGCTTGGCACCGTGACATGAGTTTGTATTTGTCTAGCAAGGACTGGGGGAGATTTTCCTCTATCAAGAGGTCCAATCCTTGATCAAAGGCTGTCTTAATGACCTTAACAAGTCCTGCTTGACTGACACCTTGTGCGAGACGATAGACAGGTTGAAGGTCGTCATCCACTTGGGCTAAAACCTTCATCCCTGTGAGACTAGCCTTGGCGCGATCCCACTTACCAAAAACGGCTAGAGTCGCCCCTAGCTCAATCTTGTCAGCCAGGTAGGGTTGGTTAAAGAAGTTAACTGCAAACACAACCTCTCCCTGCTTGATACTAAAGCGTAGACGATTGCGCTTAAATCCATAATACTGAACACTAGCTGGCGTTACCACCTGACCAGACAGAACCGCCTTCTCGCCGTCTTCTAGCTCTAGTACCTGCTTGGTCTTGAAATCTTCATAACGGAAAGGAAAGTAAAGCAAGAGATCCTGCAAGTTTTCAATTCCTAGTTTGGCATATTTCTCTGCTGATTTAGGTCCCACGCCAGGCAAGACATGCAAGGGTTGATGCAAATTCATGCTACTCTCCTTTCCATCTGTTTCTTAATAATATTCTCTCGGGATACGGTCACTAAGAAGGCAAACCACTTCATAGTTGATAGTCCCACGATAGGTCGCTACCTCTGTTGTAGTAATTTCTTTATCTCCATTTGTTCCAATCAAGGTTACTTTGGTCCCTAGTGGATAGACCTTAGGCAGACGAATGGTGATTTGATCCATAGAAACTCGTCCAACAATTGGACAAACTTGTCCATCCACCAAGACTGAAAAGTTTTGCATATTCCGTGTCCAACCATCAGCATAGCCGATTGGCAGAGTAGCGATAACTTGTTCGCTATCAGATTCATAAGTAGCTCCATAGCCCACATGTGCACCTGCTGAAACTGTCTTGACATGAACCAAGGCAGACTCCAAGGACAAGGCTGGCTTGAGATCATAGGGCAATTCCAAGACCTGTCCACTAGGATTGAGTCCGTACATAGCATCCCCCATGCGAACCGCTTTGAAAATCGTTTCCGCATGCCAAAGAGTTGTAGCCGAGTTGCTAGCATGAACCAGTTCTGGCAAATCTTTAAATTCTGCTAGAATCGCTTTGAAATGCTGCAATTGTTGATCAAAGTAGGCTTCTGATTTCTCATCTGCAGTCGCAAAGTGAGTAAAAATCCCTTCAACAGAGGCCCCATGTTCCTGAAGCAAAATTTGGGCCTCTTGGGCTTCTCTAGCATCTCTAAAACCAATTCGTCCCATACCTGAGTCAATCTTAAGGTGAACTGTTAGCCCAGATAGGTTTGATTGGGCAACCAACAAGGCTTGCACCCACTCTAGGCCAGCTACCGTCAAGGTAATATCAAATTCTTGGGCTAGTGGAATTGACTCGACCTCAGATACGCCTAGAATGAGAATTTTCTTAGCAATACCTGCCTGACGGAGTTCCAGTGCTTCATCGATATTTGAAACGCAAAAGCCATCAACATCTGACTGGATAGCCGTTGCAACAGCTACTGCCCCATGACCGTATGCATTAGCCTTCACAACTGCCCATTTGAGAGTCCCTTGTGGAATATGAGCCCCCATTTGCTGGATATTATAGCGGATAGCTCCAAGATTAATCAGAGCCTTGGTTGGTCTATGTGGACTTGTTTTCATGAGATTCCTCCAAAATTACACTTGCGGTTGCATATTGTTCAGTGTGGCTGATCGATAGCCAAATCTTACCATGAAAAGGAGCTTGGCTAAAATAAGGGGCGCCCTTCTCGTCATTCAAAATCTCTAAATCCTGAAAACTAAGCTTGCCTATCCCTGTTCCCATGGCCTTGGCAAAAGCTTCTTTGGCAGACCAACGCCCTGCTAGATATTCTATTTTTCTGCGTCCTTTAAGTCCAGTAAAGCGTTCCATTTCCTTGACCGTCAATACACGCTGGGCAAAACTGTCTTTTCTTTCAACCGCTTCTTGTATCGAAGCTAACTCTTCGATATCAATACCATGTCCAACTATCATTTTTCATCAAAAGAAGTTGAGATACCCCCCAACTCCGTCCTTTTCACTTATTTTGTTAAGGTAGCGTAAATTTCTTCTACCAAGGCTTCTGTATGTTCCCAACCTAGACATGGATCTGTAATCGAACAACCAAAGATTTCTGGCTGGTTTTGACGACCATCTGCTAGGTAAGACTCAATCATGAACCCACGAACTGTTTTCTTGATTTTCTCATTCCAATCACGATTGAGCAAAGTCTGGCGCACGATGCGGATTTGCTCTAGATACTGCTTGCCTGAATTATCATGGTTGGTATCAATGATGATAAAGGGATTTTCCAAGCCCATTTTCTTATAACCTTGGATTGAGTTTAACAGGGTTTCATAGTAAAAGTTGGGTTCATTTTTCCCATACTCATTTAAGGCCCCACGAAGGATGACGTGGGCCAAGGGATTGCCAGATGTCTCAACTTCTTGTCCATGGTAAAGGAAGGTTTGCTTGTTTTGCGCCGCATAGATGGCATTGAACATGACAGACAAATTACCAGAAGTTGGATTTTTCATCCCAACCGGCGCATCAATCCCTGAAGCCACAAAGCGGTGCTCCTGGTCCTCCACAGAACGCGCCCCCACCGCATGGTAGCTGACCAAATCATCAACCAAGACTAGATTAGACGGGTAAAGCATCTCATCAGCTGTTGTCAATCCTGTTTCAGTAACGACCCGATAATGTAGCTGGCGAACAGCCTGCAAACCATTAATCAGGCTCGGTGCTTTGGAAGTGTCCGGCTGGTGCACCAAACCCTTATAGCCATCTCCATTGGTACGTGGTTTAGCTGTATAAACGCGCATGACCATGAAAATCTTATCCGCAACTTTTTTCTGCAAGTCTGCTAAACGGCGAGCATATTCAAGCACTGCTTCTTCATTATCAGATGAACAAGGACCAATGACTAAAAGGATACGATCATCCTTACCAGATAGAATATCAGCTAGTTCTTGGTCTCGGCTTTCCTTATGTTGCAAGTCTTCTGCAGACAGCTGTGTTTCCGCCTTAATCGCTTCAATATCGATTTCTTGACCTTTTTCAATAAATGCCATACTATTCTCCTAGTCTTTGGTAGATTTCGCGAACAAGAGACTCAGTATTTTCCCATCCTAGACATGGATCGGTGATAGATTTTCCAAAGACCTCTGGTTCATTTTGACGACCATCTTCTAGATAAGACTCAATCATGAAACCACGGACATATTTTTTAATCTTTTCATTCCAGTCGCGGTTAATCAAGGTCTGACGAACGATGCGAATCTGATCCATATACTGCTTGCCTGAGTTATCATGGTTGGTATCAATGATGATAAATGGATTTTCGAGGCCCATTTTTTCATACTGGGCAATGGTGTCCACTAGATTATCGTAATAATAGTTAGGAATATTTTTCCCATATTCATTGAGGGCCCCACGAAGAATAGCATGAGAGAGTGGATTTCCAGTCGTCTCGACTTCTTTCCCCAAGAAAAGGAAGCTCTGCTTATTTTGTGCCGCATAAATCCCATTAAACATGACATTGAGATTGCCAGATGTTGGATTTTTAAAACCAGTTGAAAAATCTGCTCCACTAGCTACAAAACGGTGTTGCTGGTCTTCGACAGAACGAGCCCCAACTGCCATGTAGGAAATTAGATCATCTACAAGCGGAAGATTTTCTGGATATAGCATCTCATCTGCTGTCGTCATCCCTGTTTCAGAAATAACGCGATAATGCAGATGACGAACAGCCTTGATCCCATTGATGAGGCTAGGCGCTTCTTTAGCATTCGGCTGATGAATCAAGCCCTTATAACCGTCACCATTTGTACGTGGTTTAGCAGTATAGACACGCATGACCATAAAGACACGGTCTTTGACTTCCTCTTGCAAGGCTGAGAGACGCTTAGCATACTCGACTACCGCTTCTTCGTTATCAGATGAACATGGTCCAATCACCAAGAGAATACGCTGATCTTCACCACGAATAATCGCTTCAAGTTCTTGATCTCGTTGGTGTTTCTTGGCAAGGGCCTGACCTTCTAATTTAGATACACTACGAACTTCTTGGATATTAATTTTAGGGCTTTTGGCTGTAAATACCATATTTCATCCTCCTTATAAAGCAAGCGGACGCCAAGTGAAAATTCACTTTTCACTAGGCATCCGCCTGAAAATCATTCAATCTTAACGTCGTTTTCCGTGACAGTTTTTAAACTTCTTACCTGATCCACATGGACACAAGTCATTACGTTTGATTTGGCTGACATCCAAATCTGCAGGAAGGTCAGCTTGTTGGGCAACAATATTTCGAGTCGCTGTCGTGCTGATATGACGCTCCGCCTGTGGGCGTTCTTGTTCATGGATTTGAGCTTTCATCATCAAACGAGTAACATCAAACTCAATAGAACCGATCATATCATTAAACATACGGAAACCTTCTGCTTGATACTCTACGACTGGGTTGTTCTGAGCATAACCACGAAGACCAACAGCGTTACGCAACTGGTCAAGGGCATCGATATGGTCAGTCCATTTATTGTCAACCACACGTAGGATCAATACCTTCTGGAATTCCTTAACTGCTTCTTCATCTCTTAACTTAGATACTTGGTTATTGTAAACAACCAAAGCACGTTGGAAGAGTTCTTCCTTGATTTCTTTATCTGACAAGCCTGACAAGTCATCAAGAGAAATAGAATCTTCTGGCAAGAGGTTGAATCTAGCAAAGTTGAGGATTGCTTCTAATTTTTCATCTTGTTTAGCACGAGCATGGTTATCAACAACACGACCAATTGTGCGTCTAATCATGGCATGGATCTCAGGAGCAAGGTCACGATCAGCAGTGATAACATCGTAGCGTTGTGAGTAGATAATCTCACGTTGTTCACGCATGACGTCATCGTACTGAAGGACTTGTTTACGAGTATCGTAGTTGTTTCCCTCAACACGTTTTTGAGCTGCTTCTACTTGACGGGTCAACATGCGAGATTCGATAGCTTCGTCAGACATATTGAGGCGTTCAAAAACACCTTTCAAGCGTTCTGAACCAAAGCGTTTCATCAAATCATCTTCAAGAGAAAGGTAGAATTGAGATTCACCTGGATCCCCTTGACGACCTGAACGTCCGCGAAGCTGG
>CAURIB010000104.1:0-6192 GCA_963524795.1 uncultured Streptococcus sp. | reverse complement strand
TAACTTTTTGGGGTCAGTACATTCAACACCTGATATTATGCGTTTTCTGATTTTATAGACTTTTGTCCAGTCTACTTCTATCTTTTTATAAAAATTAATCTTTCCTTATCAAATTCTACAGCTAACTCATATTTCTCATCTTCATTTTGAATGATGTAGCCCAATAAAACTAAACTATCAACAAAGATATCTCGACGCTTCTGCATAAGCTGGTCTTTTTTGAGAAATTTAAGCAAAAATGTTGTCATATATTTGAGAGCATACTCAGGATTGACATCCCCTAAAATTTCATACAGTCTCTGCTGTTTATTTGTCAGCGGATACTGGTGCTTAACCTTATAAAAGTAATTAGACAAGGTCATCTTTTCCCTAGCAAAATCCGTATACTCTTCTAGGATTGCTGCATTGGTTTGATTGCGCAATTCGGTCTGAAAATCTTTCTCTAGGATTTCTTGATAGATTTGACTATCATCTCTCACAAAGATTTCTTGATCTAGTGCAAGAGATTCTGTAGATTCTAGAAAGGGAAGATTGAGATAATAGCGTTTGTTTTCTCTCAAGATCAAGCCCGCTTTAATGTATTCCTCCAAATACTTGTCAACTGGTACCTCTGGAAACTGAGCCTTGATTTCGCGGAGGATAACATCATCATGCTGGTTAAGATAGTCAACCAAATCTCTAAAGAATGGTTGACGCGTCAAGCGAGATGGATTAAAAATCTGAATCATGAAGATTCCTTTCTTTACAAACTAAAAGTGGTGATGTTGCTAATTGACTCGGATTAGTGCCAGGCTGATTCAAAGGTACAGCTAGCCCTAGTTCTCTATAGTATTCACTCCAGAAATCACTAATTTCCTGAGTATCATTCCCAAATTTCATGGGAATGGTCTCAAAAATAGGTAGTAGTTCAGCAATGAACTGGGAACAGTAATAACCATCTCCATCCGGATAAAAGGAAGCATTGTAGAGAGCCCCTAAAAGGCCTTCTACCCGCTTTTTGACTTCTTTGTGATTGATTTTCGGATAGCGATAAAGGTCATAGACTTTCTCAGCTTCAAAGAAATCTTCAGGGGATTGGGCAAGGACGCCACCTTCCACCGTAGCATGATAGACCTGTCCGTCCAAAAAGATGGCCACATGGCTATAGTTACCAGTAGATTCCTGGATGGCTTGTCCTATATCCGAACTATCTTTCACAAAGATTAAATCACCATTTTCTAACATACTTCTCTCCTAGCAAAAAAGGAGCCGAAACTCCTTTTTAATAATGGGTTTCCCCATCTATCATTATGCATTAAAGCTTTCTGTCAATTGTGGTACCACTTGTTTCTTACGTGACACGGCACCTGGAAGGAAAGCGTGGTTGTTTTCAAGCTTGAAGTTGAAGGCTGCTTCTACCTTGTCCATGTTGGCACCAAGAGCCAAAATTTCTGAGTTTGAGTTGACAATGTCTGTAATCATCAAAACAAAGTCAGAGTAACCGTTAGCTGCATTTGCTGCTTGGATAGCTGCTTCGATTTCAGCTTGGCGTTCCAAGACTTCAGCGATATCAACTGTATTGACTTGAGCCACACGAACGTTGTTTCCGTTCAATTCAAAAGTCTTAGCATCGATGTCGATCAATTCTTCTGCTGACTTGCTTGCCAAGTTTGTACCCGCCTTAAGCATTGAAAGACCATATTCTTCCAAGTTCACACCAGCCAATTCAGCCAATTCAGGCGCAATCACTTTATCAGATGGATGAGTTGTTGGAGATTTCAAAAGAAGGGTATCTGAAATCAAACCTGAAAGCATCAAACCTGCGATTTCTTTTGGCACTGCTACACCATGTTCTTTGAACATGCGGTACACGATTGAAGATGCTGATCCTACTGGTTCCAAACGCATGTAAAGTGGGCTGGCAGTTTCAAAGTTAGCCACACGGTGGTGGTCCACCACACCATAAACTTCTACTTCAGCGATATCTGACACTGATTGTTGGAATTCATTGTGGTCAGTCAAAATGACTTGTTCTGCACCTTCTGCCTTAGCTGAAGTGATAACACGCGGTGCTTCAACACCAAAATAATCTAATACGAAAGCTGTTTCTTCATTTGGAGTACCAAGAGCCACTGCTTCTGTATCCAAACCATAAGCTTCTTTCGCAAGATAAGCAAAGGCTACAGATGAGCCGATAGCATCTGAATCTGGATTTTGGTGACCAAATACTAGAATCTTAGACATGATAATACCTCGTTTCTTTATTCTCTTTATTGTAGCATTTTTTTCAATTTTTGACAAAAGTAAGAGGAGTCAAAGGACTCCCCTCTACTCTTCAAAATGACTGAGTAAATTTCTATCTTGATTTTCAGATAAAAATCTTTCCTTCTGTGGCCTCTTCTTACGTTTTAGAAGCGCTTCGGCTGACATGGCTTCTTCTTTACTATCGAAACCTTCTACATAGATAAGTTTTACTGGCAACCGAGCTCGTGTGTACTTGGCTCCCTTACCACTATTGTGAACGGCGATTCTTTTTTTGACATCCGTTGTATAACCAGTATAGTAGGAACCATCCCGACACTCAACTACATACATGTAAGCCTTATGATCCATAGTAAATCTCTTGAATTTCTGGAGTATAGGAACCATCATCATTATGAACAATGAGTGGTGGCAGAACCTTAAAACCACTAGTGGAGCCGTCCTTGATAGCCTCGATCAAAAGCATATTGGCTTCTTTCTCCCGTTTAGGGTAAACAAATTGCAGACGCTTTGGAGCCAGATTATGCTGTTGAAGCGTATCTAAGATATCTAATAATCTATCTGGACGATGAACCATGGCTAAACGCCCATTGGATTTGAGAATACTTTGGGCACTTCGGCAAATTTCTTCAAGATTAGTAGTGATTTCATGTCGTGCTAATAGATAGTGCTCACTCTCGTTCAGATTAGAATTTGGGTCCACCTTAAAATAGGGAGGGTTGCATAAAATCAAATCAACCTTACTCCCTTGAATGTAAGCAGGCATATTTTTCAAATCATCACAGATGACCTGCATCTGCTCTTCCAAGCCATTTAAATGTACCGACCGTTCAGCCATGTCTGCCAATCTTTCCTGGATTTCAACAGACAGAATTTTCGCCTTAGTCCTGCTACTGGCAAAAAGTCCAACAGCTCCATTCCCAGCACAAAAATCCACTATCAAGCCATTTTTAGGAAAGCGAGGAAAGCGTGACAAGAGGACACTATCCACTGAATAGCTGAAAACCTCTCTATTTTGAATAATCTTGATATCTGTAGAAAAGAGCTGATTGATTCTCTCTCCCGATTTTAATAATTCTTCTACCATACTTCAATTATAACAAACTATATTAACATTTCAAGAGAGAAAAAATCAATTAAGACTTTTTCTTATTTAGATTAGAAATAGCTTCCTTGGTCCAGATAGGCATCATGCGAGCCAAAGGAGCAAATCCGTATTTGACACGGTCACTTGAAAAACGTCTCCGTCTCGGTAACTGATGTTTCTCTTCTTCCAAAGTCCGAATAGAAAGACTTGCTTTCCCTGTATACTCGTCCAAATCGACAACTTGGACTTGAACTTCTTCACCGATTTTCAGTACATCATAGATATTCTCAATAAATCCTGTACGAATTTCAGAAATATGAATCAAACCTGTGATACCAGTCTCTAGCTCCACAAAGGCTCCATAAGACTGAATCCCTGTAATTCGCCCTGTTAGCTTATCACCTATTTTCATCTTAGTCCTCGATTTCAATCGTTTCGATTACAACATCTTCAACCGGTCTATCCATGGCACCTGTCTCAACTCCTGCAATGGTATCCAATATAGCGTAAGACTCTGCATCTGCAAGTTGACCGAATACTGTGTGACGACCATCTAGGTGAGGAGTTCCACCTTGTTCTGCATAAATCTCAGAAATTGGTTCTGGCCAGCCAGCACGAGCAATTTCTTTCTTAGAATAAGGCAAGTGTTGATTTTGCACGATAAAGAACTGGCTACCGTTGGTATTTGGTCCAGCATTGGCCATAGAAAGGGCTCCGCGGATGTTGTAAAGTTCCTCTGAAAATTCGTCTTCAAATGACTCACCATAGATTGATTCGCCACCCATACCAGTTCCAGTTGGATCTCCACCTTGAATCATAAAGTCCTTGATAATACGGTGGAAAATGACACCATCATAGTAGCCATCTTTAGAAAGAGCTACAAAGTTAGCCACTGTTTTAGGAGCAAGCTCTGGGAAGAGCTTAATACGCATGTCTCCATGATTTGTTTTAATAGTCGCAATCGGACCTTCCGCTGTTTCAATATCTACTTGTGGCAAATGTAATTCTTTTTCTACCATACCAAATCTTTCTAAGGCATCAAAAATGCCATCTTCTTCTAGTGTTTTCGTTATATAATCTGCTTTTTCTTTGATTTTTTCATGAGATACTTCCATTGCAATGCTGATACCTGCATAGTCAAAAAGCTCCAAATCATTGAGTTCATCTCCAAAGACCATGACGTTTTCTGGTTTATAGCCCAAATGCTCTACGACTTTTGCTACACCAGCTGCTTTTGAACCTGAAATTGGTACAACATCTGACGAATGTTCATGCCAGCGTACCATACGTAAAGTCGATGCTAAACTTTCAGGCAAAGTCAGGTCATCTCCCTGATCCTCAAAAGTCCACATCTGATAGATGTCTTCTTTTTCATAAAAATCAGGATCAACATCCAAGTCAGGATAGATTGGATCAATAGCCTCACTAATCAACTCAGTTCTAGTGGAGAGTTTAGCAGTATGACTACCAACTAAACCATAGTCAATCCCCACTTCCTTAGTCCAAGCAATATAGGTTTCAACCTTATCTTTAGAGATTATGTTACTATCAATCACATTGCCCTTTTTATCCTCAATATAGGCACCATTTAAAGTTACAAAAAAGTCAGGCTTGAGTTCACGAAGTTCTGGTACAACACCAAAAATCCCTCGTCCGCTAGCAATACCTGTCAAAATTCCTTTTTCACGCAATTGTTTAAAAACAGTGGGAATTGTAGTTGGAATAAACCCTGTCTTTGAGTTTCGCAAAGTATCATCGATATCAAAAAAAACAATCTTTATCTTTTTTGCCTTATATCTTAATTTCGCATCCATCTCATTGCCTCCTTCAATTCACTCTTTCCATTATACCATAAAGTAGAGAAATCCCACATCCCCAATAAAATCCTTGTCTCTTATCCGAATTCCTTTACTAGATACAAAACCAAATCATCATTATTTTGGCTAGTTGCATTCATTTCCAAGGGTTGATTTCGATACCAGACACCTGTCCCATCTGGAATGTAGCCCCGTCTGATATACAATCTCTGGGCAGGGCCATAGCCTAAGTGCAAACCTACACCAAGAGTGACCTTACTCGAAACAAACTTGACTCGTTTTTCTGCTTCTTCTAGCAGTTGATTCCCAATCCCTTGATTTCGAAAAGGCTCAAACACATTAAAATCTGATAATTCTGGATAGACTTCTGCAAAAGGACCATGTTTAGCAGAGGGCAAAATGGTAACGTAGCCCGCTACAGCACTATCAATCTCTGCAACTAAGACTTCTCTCTCCTCACTTTCCTGTTCCAGAAAATATCTAGCCAAAATATCCTCTCTACCAGGCCAACCTTGATTCATAAATCCATGAGATAAGGATTCAATATCAGACTTAATCATATTTCTAATCGTACAATTCATTTTTGACTTACCCACCTTTACTCTTTCTATTACCATTATAGCACGCCAAGGTCAGAAAAAAACTATCTCGTGAAAAAAGACCCGTCGGGGTCTTAATTCGCTTTCTTATTTTCAAGCTCATGAAAAAGAGGTCCACCCGGACCTCAACTCGCTTTCACATTTCTATGCTCGTGAAAAAAAGACCCACCCGGGTCTGAAAAAGAGGTCCCCCGGACCTCTTTTTTAATCTTCGTTTACGAAAGGCATCAAAGCCATTACGCGAGCGCGTTTGATAGCTGTTGTTACTTTACGTTGGTTTTTAGCTGAAGTTCCTGTTACACGACGAGGAAGGATTTTCCCACGTTCTGAAACGAAACGGCTAAGAAGCTCAGTATCTTTGTAATCAACATATTCAATTTTGTTTGCTGCGATGTAATCAACTTTTTTACGGCGTTTGAATCCGCCACGACGTTGTTGAGCCATGTTT